>NZ_JAALDT010000310.1:0-5756 GCF_014144995.1 Dietzia sp. DQ11-71
GTGATCATGGGTTCTCTCGTTCTCTCGTGTGTCAGCCCGGAAGTTCCTCGGCCCGCCACCGCTGCCCGTCCGTCACGAAGCGGCGCCGATGGGAGGGCTCGTCGCGTCCGGCGGCCCAGAAGGTCACGGACCCGGGCCGCAGTCGCATGCCCAGCCACGTCTCGGGCGGCTGCGCCGGCGACGGGCCGAACCGCTCCACCGCCGCGGCCCACACCCGGCGTCTGCCCGGCGGGGCGAGTTCCGCCGTCGCTTGGTCGTTGGTCCAGGCCAGGAGCTTGAGGTACTCGCTGCGGGAGTAATAGCTCGCCAGGTGCTCGTCCCGATCGGTCGGCTCGGCCACGCCGGTGACCGTGAGTTGCCGCGTCCGGTCGGCGGACACCACGACCAGCGTCGCGCGCGGGTCGGTAGCCAGGTCCAGGGCCTTCTGGGACCGCGAATCGGTGTGGAACGTGGGCCCGTCGGTGGTGGCCCCGGAGACCAGCAGGTGCCGACAGTGCGGGGTCCCGTCCGGGCCGACCGTGGCCAGGACCCCCAGCGGCGGGTCCGCCGGGTCGATCGACAACCACGCGACCATCGTCTGCAGCGGGTCATCGGCGGGGCCGGGCATGGTGACCACGGGCATCTCGACGGCGGTCACAGTGCACCTCCCGTTACGGTGGCCGCGGCGGACACCCCGCGCGCCGGATCGAACTCGGCGATCTCGGCCAGCGCCCCGGCCACGGCGTCCACGTGATCGGCCACCAACCGCCGCCCGGTCTCGGGGTCGGCCCCGGTGGGGTCTCCGATCACCCCGGTGTCGGACAGGTCGTCGGCCAGCCAGCCGAACCTCACGGGGCCGGTGAACCCGATGTGCTGACACTCCGCGATCTCGGCCGGGACCCTCGCCTCGGCCGCCGACATGTCGACGAGCTCGGGGTGCAGGTGCAGCATCATTGACGTCTCCGCCCACCCGGCGTGGATTCCCATGCCCAGCTCGGTGGGACCCGGGACCGCACGCCCGGCGTAGAGGAAAGTGCGCAGCCCGAAGCGGCGGCGCAGTTCGCGCAGCGCCACCTCGAGCAGCGCCGAGTTGCCGCCGTGGCAGTTGACGAACAGCACCCGGGTGAACCCGCTGGCCCGCAGTGCCGAGCCGAGCTCGACCACCTCGCGCATCAGCGTCTCCCCGGAGATCCACAGCGCCCCGGTGAGGTTGGCGTGTTCGTCGCTCTTCGTATATCCCAGCGCCGGCATGAGCCAGGCGTCGACGCCCGCTTCCGCCGCGGCGGCCACCGCGTGGGCGGCCACGTGCTCGGCCACGAGGAGGTCGGTGGCCAGCGGCAGATGCGGACCGTGGGGTTCGATCGCCCCGGCCGGGATGACGGCGACGGGGTCACCGGATCCGACCCGGCCCGCCTCGACGGTCGTGAGTTCGGCGTAGCGCCGCTGCGGCCCGATCACGCCTCCCACCGCCCGGGGTTGAGCAGGCCGAACGGGTCGGTGCGGGCCGCCAGCGCGCGGACGGCCTCGGTGCCGTGGTCCACGCGGTACTGGTGCGGCGAGTGCACGCGCACCCCCAGCTCCTCCAGCTCAGGCACACCCGCGTACGCGGCCTCCGGCGAGATGTAATGACCGTTGAGCATCCCGAACATGCGCCCGTGTCCCGCCTCCAGGTGCAGGGTCCCGCCCGGGTAGACGGCCTCCACCTCGTCGAGGCGTTCCACCAGGGCGTCACCCTGGCACTCCATGTGGAACCAGGTGTCCGGCTCGGCCTTCTGCAGCCAGTGGGTGGGGTGGTTGTAGGACAGGGTCGAGACCTTGATCGTCTCGTTGACGCCCGTGCGGACCGCCTCGACCACTCCCCCTGCGGCGTCGATGATCGCCCGCACCTCGTCCACCGCGGCGGCGTCGACGATCGCCCGCAGGCTCGCCCGGCCGGCGGGGATGGCCTCGTCGGCGGGCAGGCACGAGGACACGTGGGCGCCGTCCGCCGAGCACAGGCGCGGCGCAGGCTCCACGAGATGGACCCGCCGCACCGCCGCGAACGCGTCGTGGTGGTCGTCGAAACTCGCGTACACGCACCGCCAGTCCTGCAACGGCTCGATCCGCACCGTCGCGCGCACGATGATCCCGGCGACCCCGTAGGTGTGGACGAACGGCTGGGCGTCGGCACCCTCCAGGTGCACGATCTCGGCGTCCTCGTGGGCGAAGACCACGTCGAGTGCCTCGACGAACCCCTGGTGGTTGCGGCCGTGCACGATCGTGCCGGTGCCCGCCGACCCGCCGGCGAGGAACCCGCCGAGGGTCGACTGCACGGTGGACGGGTACATCCACAGCTGACTGCCGTGGTGGGAGGCCAGCCGCTTCTCGAGGGTCAGCATGCGGACCCCGGCCTCGGCGGTGACCACGCCCGCCTCCGTGTCCACGTGGTCAACGCCTCGCAGCGCGGTCAGGTCCAGGACCAGCCCGCCGTGCAGCGGGACCACCTGGCCGTAGTTGCCGGTGCCCTTGCCCCGGGAGGTGATGGGCACCCGTCGGCGGACGGCCGCGCGGACCACGGCGGGCACCTGCTCCACGTCCGTCGGCCGGCACACCACCTCGGGCCGGCCGATCGGCCACTGCGCCCGCAGGATCGGGCTGAGGTAGGACCCGTCCACCGATGCCTTGTCCAGGGAGCGGTCGTCGGTATGCACGGCATCGGGACCGAGCAGGTCGAGCAGGTCGTCGACCAGGCCGGCGACGTCTGCGGTTGATCCGGGCGATCCGGTGGGAGTGGCGGGTGCGGTGGAGGTCGCGGTCACAAGGGGCTCCGATCGGGTGCGGGGGCGGCGGGAACTGAAGGGGTGAACCGGGCAGAGGAGCCGGATCAGTTCATCCCGATGGCCGGGTCGATGAACTGGTTGGTGGCGACGGTCCCGGGCGAGACGTCCTCGGCGATCGCGACATCGGCGGCCTCGTAGACGCCCTTGACCTTGGCCACCATGTCGGCGAGGCGCTCGTCGTCGAAGTCACCGATCGTGGCGTTGGGTCCGTTACCCACCAGTTCGCGCTCGAGCATGGCCTCGACGGCGAAGTCGGCCAGCTCCGAGCTGTAGACCCAGCCGGTGTTGAACTGCTCAACGGCGTCCACGATCACGGCGTTGGTGCGGGCCGGGTCCTCGAAGTACTCGACCTCGGCCTGCTGCAGTACGGGCACCAGCTTCTCCAGGCACGCCGCACTGTCCTCGAGCTCGGCGCTGCGCACGGCCATCATCGACTTGTAGATCGGGTAGCCCAGGTCGTGGAGCAGCTGGTACTTCACCGGCTTGCCCCATTCGGCGACCTCGTTCTCGTAGATGAACGGCTCGGCGCTGGCGAAGCCCTGCTGGGCGACCGCACCGCCGGAGGCGACGAAGTTCGAGGGCGAACCGTCGTAGCTGCCGTCGACCTGGGCGGGGTCGAGGATGCCCTCGCCGAGAAGGTAGTCCATGTAGGCGTTGCCCTCGAAGTACAGGACCCGCGCGTTCTCGTCCTTGAGGTCGCTGACGGTCTCGACGTCGGGGTAGGTCTCGGGGTCCCACATGATCATCTGCGGGTTGATGTCCAGCGGTGCGAAGACGCCGATGGTGGGGTTGTTCAGCGAGTTCTGGACCGCCTGGTCGGCGTCCACGTAGCCGAGCATGATGTCGGTGTCCTGGTACATCTGCGCGGTGACCTGCTGGAACCCGATCGCGGGGCCGCCGGCCCGGACCTCGACGTCCACACCGGTGTACTCACCGGAGGCGAACAGCGGCCCGGAGACCGACTTGGCGCCGGCGTCGATGGTCGGCTCCGGTCCGAGGAGTTCGTAGAGGTGGCCGTGCTCGGCCTCGGGGTTCCAGTCCGTCTGGACCACGACCTTCTCGGGGCAGACCTCGCTGAGGTCGACCGCGCCGATCTCGCCGGTGTACCCGGAGGAGGCCTCCGCGGACTCGGAGCCGCCGCAGGCGGTGAGCGTGACGGCGCCGAGCGTGCAGAGCGCGGCCACGGAGACGGCGGTACGGGGGGCGGTGGTGCGTCGCATGGGAACTCCTGGGTGTGGGTGACGGAACGACGAGATGGAAGCGAGTGCGGTATTGATGTGATCAATAAAGAAGAGTGAACCGCTGCCGTGTTTCAGTGGTGTTGCGGGTTCGGTCGGGAGTCGTTACGGCTGGTCGCCGGGGGTTACGACTAGCGGTCGGCGTCCGGGTTGTACCAGCGCCCCACGACCCGACGGGACAGCAAGCCGAAGAACAGGAACACGGCCACGCCGAGCAGGGAGGCCAGGATGATGGAGGCGAACAGTTCCGGCGACTGCAGGCGAGCGCGGAACGTGTCGATGAGGATGCCGATGCCCGGGTCGCCCTGCTTGAAGAAGAAGTCGCCGACGATCGCACCGACCACCGACAGGCCGGCCGCCACGCGCAGGCCCTCGAACAGGGCGGGCAGCGCCGCCGGGGCCTCGAGCTTGCGCAGCACCGTCAGGCGCCCGGCGTGGTGGAGCGTGAACAGCCGGCGCAGGCCCGGGTCCACGGATTTGAGGCCGAACAGCGTGTTGGACACGATCGGGAACAGTGCGATCAACACGCACACGAACACGCGAGCGGTGAACCCGAAGCCGAACCAGAAGCCGATCAGCGGCACCAGCGCGAGGATCGGGATGCACTGCAGCACCACCGCGTAGGGGAACAGCGAGCGCTCGGCCCACTTCTCCTGGCTCATGATGATCGCCCACACGACGCCGATCACGAACGCGATCGCCAACCCCGTCAGCGCGACGGTCGCGGTCCGGCCGAGCGCCTCGAGCATGCCCGAGACGCTGGGCCCGAACAGCCCGTCGGTGACCACCACGTGCGGCGCCGGAAGCAGGAACCGCCGCGACGGCTCGAGCACCCCGTAGCTCACGAAGTACCACAGGCCCAGCACCGCGGCCAGGACCGCCAACGGGCCGCCGTAGCGGACCACGGGCCCGTCGGCCGAGAGGCGGAACCGGGGGCGGGCGGGTCCGGCGGCGGGGGCTCCCCCGGCCGGTTCGGCCACGGGGCCGGGGCCCACGTCGGCGGCGGTGACCTCGTCGTCGTCGTCGTTTTTCACGGTCGCGCGGGCGGTGATTCCGTTCATCAGTGTGCCTCTCATCAGTGCGCCTCCTCGAGTGCCTGGGATACCTCGCCGACGAGGTTCATGTAGTCCGCCGTGTAGCGGATCTCGGGGTCGCGCTCCGGCCCGAACGGCACGTCCACCGAATGGGTGATCCGCCCCGGCCGACCGGACATCACCACCACGCGCGTGGACAGGTACACCGCCTCCGCGACCGAGTGCGTGATGAACAGCCCGGCGAACCGCTTGGCCGCGAACAGCCCCAGCAGCTCGTCGCCGAGGCGCTGCCGGGTGATCTCGTCCAGCGCGCCGAACGGCTCGTCGAACAGGAACAACTCCGGGTCGAGGGTCAGCGAGCGGGCCAGCGAGACACGCATCTTCATGCCGCCCGACAGCTCCCGCGGGAGCGACTTCTCGAACCCGGCCAGGCCCACCAGTTCGATCGCCGCCGCCGCGCGGTCACGGCGTTCGGTGCGGCCGATGCCGTCGAGCTCGGCGAGCATCTCCACGTTCTGCTCGACCGTCCGCCACGGCAGCAGCGTCGCGTCCTGGAAGACGTAGCCGATGCGGTCGGTGCCGGTCTGCATGTAGCCGTCGGTGTGGGTGGCGAGCCCGGACGCGAGGCTGAGCAGCGTGGACTTGCCGCAGCCGGACGGGCCCACGACGCTGACGAACTCTCCGGC
>NZ_JAALDT010000311.1:0-8559 GCF_014144995.1 Dietzia sp. DQ11-71
GGGCGACCCCGGGGGCGCCGGCGACCGTGCCCGCCCTGTTGGGGACACCGTCGACCGTGCTCCTCGTCGACGACGTGGTCACCACGGGCGCCACCGCCGCGCAATGCGTCGCTGTCCTGGACGCGGGCGGGTTGCGCGTCACGGGTGTGCTCGCCGTGACCGCCGCCTGACGGCGGACCACTCCCCGCGGGGGAGGGGTCGACGCGACCTTCGCGGTCCGCGGGTCCGCGCCCACGCGAGGGGGTAGGGTGGGTTTTGGACGCGTTCACCAGCACGTTCGCCGCCTGGCGGCTCCGGTGGACAGCGTCTGCAGAGTATCCACTCAGCCATGTGGGTGGCCCCTTCGGCCGGGATTCCGGGCGGTTACCGGATCGGCCGCAGCGGTCCGCCGCAGGCCCGATGAGGAGGAGCTTCGATGGCGAAGACCCCCGCAGTCCTGCTTGATCCCGCCACCTTCGACGGTCCGTCGACGGACGACCCCGGTACGCCGGAGGCCCCGGTCACCATCCGTGGCCGCAATGTCGAGGTCCCCGAACACTTCGCGAGCCGCATCAACGCCAAGCTCGCGAAGATCGAGAAGATCTCGCCGGCCATCCAACGGTTCGACGTGATCCTGCTGCACGAGAACAACCCGCGGCTGTCCAAGGTGAGCCAGCGCATCGAGATCACCCTCAAGGGCAAGCCCGGCGTCGCTCGCGCGGAGGCGGCCGAGGACACCTTCTACGCGGCCCTCGAGTCGGCGGTCGCCAAGCTCGAGCGTCAGATGCGCAAGGCCCGCACGCGGCGCAAGATCAGCCACTCCGGCCACCGGCGCCCCCAGTCCGTCGCCGAGGCGACCGCCGAGCTGACGGCCGACGCCGCCCCGGCCGAGATGCTGGACGGGGTCGACGGCGCCGAGTACGACGACGGGGTCGACGAGCAGATGCCGGGACAGATCGTGCGGAAGAAGGAGCACGACGGCGCCCCGATGTCGGTCGACGAGGCACTCGAGAAGATGGAGCTGGTGGGCCACGACTTCTATCTCTTCCGGGATACCGAGACCGGACGCGCCACCGTCGTCTACCGCCGGCACGCGTTCGACTACGGGCTCATCACCCTGAGCGACGAGGGCTGACGGCCCCGTCCCGTAACCCCCGAGGGCGGTCCGGTCCCCCCCTGACCGGACCGCCCTCGGCGTGTCACGACGGCCCACAGCGCCTAGGATGAGGACGGGCCCGCGTGTCGCCACGCAGGTCGCCGTATCCACGACCACTTCCCCGACCACGAGGACGTTCGAGACTGTGTCGATTCTTTCCAAGCTGCTCCGTGCCGGCGAGGGGCGAAAGCTCAAGAAGTACACCGCTCTCGCCGACTACGTGGACACACTCGCCGACGAGACGGAGAAGCTGAGCGACGACGAACTGCGGGCAAAGACCGACGAGTTCAGGCGTCGCGTCGCCGACGGGGAGACGTTGGACGAGCTCCTCCCGGAGGCCTTCGCGGTGGCCCGCGAGGCGGCCCACCGGGTCCTCGGTCAGAAGCCCTACAAGGTGCAGATCATCGGCGCCATCGTGCTGCACACCGGCTCGGTCGCCGAGATGAAGACCGGCGAGGGCAAGACCCTGACCTGTGTGTTGCCGGCCTACCTCAACGCGCTGGCCGGTAACGGCGTGCACGTGGTCACCGTCAACGACTACCTGGCCAAGCGCGACGCGGAATGGATGGGTCGTGTCCACCGCTTCCTCGGCCTGTCGGTGGGAGCGATCCTCGGCGGGATGACCCCGGCGCAGCGCCGCGAGGCCTACCACGCCGACATCACCTACGGCACCAACAACGAGTTCGGCTTCGACTACCTGCGCGACAACATGGCGCACGACACCGCCGACCTGGTCCAGCGCGGCCACAACTACGCGATCGTGGACGAGGTCGACTCGATCCTCATCGACGAGGCGCGGACCCCGCTCATCATCTCGGGACCCGCCGACGGTTCCAGCAAGTGGTACGGCGAGTTCGCACGCATCGCGCCGCTGCTGGAGGAGGGGACCCACTACGAGGTCGACCGCAAGAAGCGGACCATCGGCGTGACCGAGCAGGGCGTGGAGTTCGTCGAGGACCAGCTGGGGATCGACAACCTCTACGAGGCCGCGAACTCGCCCCTGGTGAGCTACCTGAACAACTCCATCAAGGCCAAGGAGCTGTTCACCAAGGACAAGGACTACATCGTCCGCGACGGTGACGTGATCATCGTCGACGAGTTCACCGGCCGCGTCCTCGACGGGCGTCGCTACAACGAGGGTATGCACCAGGCGATCGAGGCCAAGGAGCGGGTCGAGATCAAGGCCGAGAACCAGACGCTGGCCACCATCACCCTGCAGAACTACTTCCGGCTCTACGACAAGCTGGCGGGCATGACGGGCACGGCCGAGACCGAGGCCGCCGAGCTCTACTCGATCTACAAGCTCGAGGTCATGCCCATCCCGACCAACCGGCCGATGGCCCGCGAGGACCAGGCGGACCTCATCTACAAGACGGAGGAGGCGAAGTTCGCCGCCGTCGTGGAGGACATCGCCGAGCGGGTCGAGAAGAAGCAGCCGGTGCTCGTGGGCACCGCCTCGGTCGAGCGCAGTGAGCACCTGTCCAAGCTGCTCACGCGCAAGGGCATCAAGCACCACGTCCTCAACGCCAAGTTCCACGCCTCGGAGGCGCAGATCATCGCGCAGGCCGGACGGCCCGGTGCGGTCACGGTCGCCACGAACATGGCCGGCCGCGGCACCGACATCGTCCTCGGCGGCAACGCCGACATCATCGCCGACCTCAACCTGCGCGAGCGCGGACTCGACCCGGTCACCACCCCGGAGGAGTACGAGCAGGCCTGGGACACCGAGATCGAGCGGATGCGCACGCTCACCAAGGAGGAGGCGGAGCGGGTCCGCCAGGCCGGTGGCCTGTACGTGCTCGGCACCGAGCGGCACGACTCGCGGCGCATCGACAACCAGCTGCGCGGGCGCTCGGGACGTCAGGGCGACCCGGGCGAGTCACGCTTCTACCTCTCACTGGGTGACGAGCTCATGAGGCGCTTCAACGGTGCTGCCGTCGAGGCGATCATGAATCGCCTGAGCCTGCCCGACGACGTGCCGATCGAGGCCGGCATGGTCTCGCGGGCCGTGAAGAACGCCCAGACGCAGGTCGAGTCGCAGAACTTCGAGATCCGTAAGGACGTCCTCAAGTACGACGAGGTGATGAACCAGCAACGCACGGTGATCTACCGTGAGCGCAAGCGGATCCTCGAGGGCGAGGACATCACCGACCAGGTCGAGTCGATGATCTACCAGGTCGTCAGCGCCTACGTCGACGGTGCCACCGCCGAGGGGTACGTCGAGGACTGGGACCTGGACAAGCTGTGGGACGCGCTCCACCAGCTCTACCCGGTGACGATCGCGGCGCAGGACATCATCGACGGCGACGAGTACGGGTCGTCCGGCGACCTGTCCGCCAAGAACCTCAAGGACGCCGTCCTCGACGACGTCTTCGCCCGCTACGACGAGCGTGAGGCAGAGATCGAGGGCATCGGTGGCGAAGGTGCCATGCGTCAGCTCGAGCGGTCGGTCATGCTGCAGGTCCTCGACCGGAAGTGGCGCGAGCACCTCTACGAGATGGACTACCTCAAGGAGGGCATCGGCCTCCGCGCGATGGCCCAGCGTGACCCGCTCGTCGAGTACCAGCGCGAGGGCTACGACATGTTCTCGGTGATGATGGACGGCGTCCGTGAGGAGACGGTGGCGTTCCTGTTCAACGTCAAGGTCGAGGCCAACCAGCAGCAGAAGGCGATGGCCGGTCCGTCAGCGTCGCAGGCGGCGGCACTCGCCGGCGCCAATCCGATCCTCCGGGCCGCCGGTACCGGCCGGGATGTGAGTGCGGACCAGATGCAGTTCTCCGGCCCGTCGGAGAGTGGCGACCCGGAGCTGGTCGACGAGGGTGCCTCCGCGAACCGGGCGGAGCGGCGGTCTCAGGAGCGGCAGCAGCGCGCAGAGCGCCGCGAGAGGGCGGCCAAGGCCGCCACGAGGGGCCGCCGGGACTGACCCGGCACCCCCGCGCGGCCCGCGGGATGGTTCAGACCAACCTGAGGGCCACGCAGCCGGCACCGGTGGGGGTGACCCGAATGCGGGCCGCGACGGCGAACAGTCGCGGCCCGCGGGCGTACGTGGCGCAGACCTCGTAGTCCACCGCATCCGCGTCCGGCGCCCGTCCGGGGTCGGCCGTGCGGCCTTCCGACCTGCCGGACTCCGCCCTACCGGGGTCCGCGGCGTGGATGTGCAGCCGGTGAACCCTGGCCGGTCCCAGGTGCTGTCCGGGCACACCGTCACGCGCGAGCGTGCGCAGCATCTCTGCGAGATGGGGTGGGAACGCGCCCCTGGTGTGGTGCGGGGCCCGCCTGCGATCCACGACTTCCAGAGCCATGACGACCAGGGCGTGTGCGGCCCGCCGCGCGGGGACCGGGACGCCGCGTTCCGGAGCCGGCACCGGCCTGGCGGGCGGGGTGACGACGCACTCCCGATCCGTCGTCCCCGCGGCCCCCGGCACTCCCGGCGCGGGTTCGGTGGAGGGTAGGGGCCGGACGCGGCCGGCCTCCCGATCGGTTTCGGCCGGCGGGGGAGGCCGCACCGTCGTGGGTGGTGAAACGGGCGTCGGTGCCATCTGGGGTCTGCTCCCTCCCGCGCCGGACCCGGGGTGGTCTGGCGTGCTCTACCCCTCATGACGCGCCGGAACGGGCGCCCGGTTCCACCTCGCCTACTGCACCGTGCCCGGGTGTTGCCTAGGCTGTCCCCATGCGTGGACTGATAGTCGACTACTTCGGGGTGCTGGACGGCACGGAGGAGGACCGTGAGAACTGGCGGTCGATCCTGACCGGTGCGAGGGCGAATGACGTCCGTCTCGCCGTGCTGAGCAATGAACCCGAGGGGCCGGGGGCGGACCGTGTCCGGGAGGACGCCCGCGATCTCGGGATCGAGCACGTGGTGCTCAGCGGTGTGACCGGGGTGGAGAAGCCCGAGCCCGAGGCGTTCCTGGAGGCGGCGCGCCGGCTCGAACTCGAGCCGCGGGAGTGCGTGATGGTCGACGACGCCATCGAGAACGTCCTCGGCGCCGTGCGGACCGGCATGATCGGCGTGTTCTACCAGGTGTTCGATCGTGCGGCCGTGGAGATCCGGGGACTCCTCGGGTTGGACGAGGTGGTCTGACACCGTGGCGACCAGGTTGGCCACCGCGGACGCGGATCTGCTCCTCGGTGACGCCGCGCGTTCCCGGAGCAGGCACTCGTGCTCGTTGGCGCTGGTCGCCAGGGACGAACCGTGGGACATCGACCGCGTCATGGAGTTCGTCGACGCCCGCCTGGCCGACGCGCCCCGGTACCGTCAACGGATCCGGCACATCCCCTTCTCCCTGGCCAGGGCCGTGTGGGTGGACGACCCGGACTTCGACCTCAGTTTCCACGTCCGGCGGTCGGCGCTCCCCGCTCCCGGCGGGATGCGGCAGCTGGCCGACCTCGTGGCGCGGCTCGTCGACAGGCCACTGGAGGCGGATCGCCCGCTGTGGGAGCTGTACCTCATCGAAGGGCTTCCGGATGGACGGTTGGCGATCCTCACCAAGACGCACCATGCGCTGCTGGGCGGTCCCCACGCCGTGGATCTCGCCCAGGTGCTCGTGACGGACGAGCGGGCCTCCGCGGATGTCGACGAGGTCGCCACGTGGACCCCGGTGCCGGCGCCCGGGGACGGGGTCCTCGTCCTGGACGCGCTCATGACCATCGCGACCGACCCCCTGGAGCTGGTGCGCCGCTCGGCCCGCCTGGCTCACGCGCTGGAGCGGGCCACCCGCGGACTGGTCGGCGCGGCGAATCTGTCGGTGCTCCGTCCCGCAGGCGGTCTGGCGGAGATGTTCCGCACCACCCGTCCCCGCGGGAGCCGGGTGGGGTTGGCGTCCTTCCCCCTCGCGCAGGCGCGGGAGATCGCGCGCGAGCACTCCTGCAAGGTGAATGACGTCGTGCTCGCCGTGCTCTGCGGGGCACTGCGGTCCTGGATCCTGTCGTGCGGCCACCCCCTGTCCACCTCGGACACGCTCAGGGCGATCGTGCCGATGGCGGTGACCTCGGAGGCCGACGGGTCGGAGAACCAGAGCGAGGCCACCTCGGCGGAGATCGCCTCGGCGCTCATCGGCATGCCGGTCGGGGAGCCCAATCCCCGTATGCGTCTGGCGCAGATCGCCCGCGAGACGGCCACCCAGCGTCATCCGCGTGAGGCCGTGGGGGCCAAGTCCCTGGCGCGGCTGTCCGGGTTCGCTCCGCCCACCCTGCACGCGCTGGCCTCCCGCGCGGCGATCATGTTGCCGTCGGAGAGCTACGACCTGGTCGTCACCAACGCGCCCGGCCCCCAGCGCAAGGTGTTCTGGGGCGATGGCGAACTCGTCGAGGTCTACCCCGTCCCGGCCCTGCTCGAGGGGCAGGCGCTGGCCGTGTCGATGAGCAGCTATGCCGGGACCGTGTACTGCGGGTTCACCTCGGATCGCCAGGCCGTCCCGGACGTGGAGGAGATCGGAGAGCTCATCTCGTCCGCGTTGGACGAGCTCACCGGCACCGCCGGTTGAGCAGCACCGCCTGCTGACCATCACCCGCCCGAGGAGAGTCCATCATGCGTTTGTTCGTCCCCGCCACCATGGCGATGCTCGAGACCCTGCTCGAGGCAGGGGAGATGCCCGTGCGGAGCGGCACCGCGTTCGCGGCGACCCCCGCGCTCATCGAGTCCTACGCCGAGGGCGACATGGAGGAGATCGAACACGTGGCGTTCCTCGAGGCCGCGCGGGCGTCGCTCCGGCTGCTCGGCGGTGAACTCGACTCCGGCGCCGCGCACGAGGCCCACCCGTACCGGCGGGTCGTGGTGAGCGCGGACGTCCCCGACGGGCGGGTGCAGCCGCGGCCGGACCTGGACACCGCCGTGGTGCGGCTGGACGGTGCCACGGTGGGGACCGCGGAGATCGCCGCCGTCCACGTTGATCTGGCCGGGGCCGTGGACCTGGTGAAGGACGCGGTCGAGGTGGTGGACCGTGCGGATCTGGGGGACGAGGACGCCGAGCTCACCGTCGGTGACGCCCTCGACGTGGACCTGGCGTGGTACGACGCGGTGGAACTGCCGTTCCTGCTCACGCTGCTCTAGGGGTGCGGGCGCACCCGGGCCGGACACCGCCCGGATGCCGGGACTGCCCCGATCGCCTGCGGACCCGGGTCGACGGCGTGGAGAATCGGCCCGGGGGATCCCGCCGGACGGGAACCTACGCTACCGTAGGTTCATAGTCCGGCAGCGGCGGTCCGACCCCCGGGCCGCGGGGATCCGTTTTCAAGGAGGCACCAGTGTCCGAGTCGAGAAGTGGGCTCAATCGCGTCCTGCGTGCGGCGGCCGCGCGGGTTCCGGAGCCGCGGGGGGCGCGTACGTTCCTCAACCGCCTCACCCACCCGCTGCGGATGGATGACTACTCGTCGCTCATCTACCCGCTGTGGTCGTCCCGCGAGCTGCGCGGCGAGATCGTCTCCGTGCGCCGTGAGGCCGACGACGCGGTGACCCTCGTGATCAAGCCGGGCTGGGGCGCCACGCCCGAGTACCGCCCCGGTCAGTACCTGGGGATCGGCGTCCTGCTCAACGGCCGGTGGACCTGGCGCTCGTACTCGTTGACGTCGGCGCCCACGACGGGGCGTGGCGAGTACTCGGTGACGGTCAAGGCCCTGCCGGAGGGGCTGCTGAGCAACCATATCGTCGGAACGGTCGAGCCGGGGATGATCGTCCGGCTGCAGGCGCCGGCCGGTGATTTCCACCTGCCCTCGCCCACGCCCGAGAAGCTGATGTTCGTCACCGCCGGCTCGGGCATCACCCCGGTGATGGGCATGCTGCGGTCGCTGGACCGCCGCTCGGCCGACGAGGGGTTCCCCGACGTGGTGCACGTCCACTCGATCCGCGACCGTGATGACGCGCTGTTCCACGACGAGCTCCTCGCGCTGGAGCGCACCCAGCCGGGTTACACGCTGCACCTGCGGGTGACCAGCGAGGACGGCCGCATCGACTCCGAGCAGATGTCGGCGCTCGTGCCGGACTGGTCGGAGCGTCCCACCTGGGCGTGCGGGCCCTCGGCGATGCTCGACGAGCTGACCGAGCACTTCGAGGCAACGGGACGGGACGACCTCCACATGGAGCGTTTCACCGTGGACCGCAACGCGGGCGCGTCGGGCGGGACCGTCAAGTACGGCTCGACTGACAAGACGGTGGAGCTCGACGGGGCCACCACGATCCTCGAGGGCGGGGAGAGCGTGGGCGTGCAGATGCCGTTCGGCTGCCGGATGGGTATCTGCCAGACGTGCGTCGTGGGCCTGGAGGAGGGCCACGTCCGCGACCTGCGCAACGGCACCGACCACGGTCCGGGGGAGCGGATCCAGACCTGCGTCTCGGTGGCGCTGGGGGACGTCGAGATCAAGATCTGATCGGCCGCCCGGCCGGCGCCCCCGTGAGGCCCGGGTGCCGGCCGGGCCACACCCGGCCGCCG
>NZ_JAALDT010000312.1:0-22345 GCF_014144995.1 Dietzia sp. DQ11-71
GCCGGGAAGGCGGTGGTGGCCGACGTGCCGGCGTCGCCGGTGCCGGCCCCCGACCCGCCGTAACCGGGCGCCGGGGACGACCCCCCGTGCGCTGGGCCGTCTGTGACCGCGTCGGACGTCTCGGTCGGGTCGGTCCGGTCGGCTGGATCGGTCGGCTCGGTCATCGCCTACTCCTCCTTGGCGGACTCGGCCGCGGACCGGTCCTCGTCGTCGGGCTCGTCGGCGTTGCGGGCGATGGCCAGTAGCGAGTCGCCCTCGGCGAGGTTCATCAGCCGCACGCCCTTGGTCTGTCGGCCCGCCTTGCGGACCTGCTTGGCGAACGTGCGGATGACACCGCCGCTGGAGGTGATGGCGTAGAGCTCGTCCTGCAACTCCACGATCGTCGCACCGACGAGCTTCCCGCGCTTGGGGTCGAACATGAGCGTGAGCACGCCCTTGCCGCCCCGGCCCTGGGCCGTGTACTCGCTCAGGGCGGTGCGCTTGGAGTAGCCGCGTTCGGTGGCCACCAGGAGGAAGTACTTCTCCTGGTCGGACGACTCGGCTCGCACGACGGACATGCTCAGCAGGGCGTCGCCGTCGTTGAACCGCATGCCCATCACGCCGGAGGTCGCTCGGCCCATCGGGCGGAGCGTGTCGTCGTTGGCGTGGAACCGGATCGACTGGCCCTTCTCCGAGACCAGCAGCAGGTCGTCGTCGGGTCCGGCCAGCGCCGCCCCGACCAGCTCGTCGCCGTCGCGCAGGTTCACGGCGATCAGACCGCCGGAGCGCGGCGAGTCGTAGTCCTCGAGCCGGGACTTCTTGACCAGCCCGTTGCGGGTGGCCAGCACCAGGTACGGCGCGTCCTGGTAGCCCTTGATCCGGATGACGCCGGCGATGCGCTCCTCCGGCTGGAACGCCAGGAGGTTGGCCACGTGCTGACCGCGGGCGGTGCGGTTCGCCTCGGGCAGCTCATAGGCCTTGATCCGGTAGACGCGGCCCTTGGTGGTGAAGAACAGCAGCCAGTCGTGGGTGGAGGAGACGAAGAAGTGCCGGACGATGTCGTCCTGCTTGAGCTCCGCGCCGCGCACACCCTTGCCCCCGCGCTTCTGGGCGCGGTACAGGTCGGTGCGGGTCCGCTTGGCGTAACCGGTCTCGGTGATGGTGACGACGACGTCCTCGCGGGCGATCAGATCCTCGTCCGTGACGTCCCCGTCCGCCGGGATGATCCTGGTCCGGCGGTCGTCCCCGTACTTCTCGACGATCTCGCGGAGCTCGTCGGCGACGATCGCGCGCTGCCGCTCGGGCTTGGCGAGGATGTCCTTGTAGTCGGCGATCTCGAGTTCGATCGAAGCGAGCTGGTCGACGATCTTCTGCCGCTCGAGGGCCGCGAGGCGGCGCAGCTGCATGTCCAGGATGGCCTGCGCCTGGTCGTCGTCGATGTCGAGCAGGTCCTTGAGACCCTCGCGCGCGACCTCGACGGTCTCCGAACGGCGGATGAGGGCGATGACCTCGTCGAGGGCGTCGAGCGCCTTGACCAGGCCGCGCAGAATGTGGGCGCGCTTCTCCGCCTCGTCCAGCAGGTACTGGGTGCGTCGGACGACGACCTCGATCTGGTGCGTGACGTACAGCCGCACGAGGTGGTTGATGGCCAGGGTCCGGGGCACACCGTCCACGATCGACAGCATGTTCGCGCCGAAGGACGTCTGCAGCTGCGAGTGCTTGTAGAGGTTGTTGAGCACGACCTTGGCCACGGCGTCACGCTTGAGAGTGACGACGATGCGCAGGCCGACCCGGTCCGAGGACTCGTCGTCGATCTTCGAGATGCCGGCGATCTTGCCGTCCCGCAACTGCTCGGCGATCGACAGGATCATGTTGTCCGGGTTGACCTCGTAGGGCAGCTCCGTGATGACGATGACCGTCCGGTTGCCCTCCTCCTCGATGGAGGTCTTGCCCCGCATGCGGATCGAACCGCGGCCGGTCGTGTAGGCGTCCCTGATCCCCTGCTCGCCCACGATGAAGCCGTGGGTGGGGAAGTCGGGGCCCTTGATCCGATCCATGCACGCCGCGAGGGTCTCCTCCTCGTCGGCGTCGGGGTTGTCCAGACACCAGTAGATCGCCTCGGCGACCTCGCGCAGGTTGTGCGGCGGCATCTTGGTGGCCATACCGACCGCGATGCCGCTGGAACCGTTGACCAACAGATTGGGGATGCGCGACGGGAGGACGACCGGTTCGGACGTCTTGCCGTCGTAGTTGGGCTGGAAATCGACCGTGTTCTTGTCGATGTCCCGGACCATCTCCATGGCCAGCGGGGTCATCTTGCACTCGGTGTAGCGCATGGCGGCGGCACCGTCGTTGCCGCGCGAACCGAAGTTTCCCTGGCCGTCGACCATCGGGTAGCGCATCGCCCACGGCTGGGCGAGGCGCACCAGGGTGTCGTAGATCGCCGAGTCACCGTGCGGGTGGTAATTGCCCATGGTGTCGGCGACGGGCTTGGCCGACTTCACGTAGCTGCGCTCGGGCCGGTAGCCGTTGTCCCACATCGCGTAGAGGATCCGGCGGTGGACGGGCTTGAGCCCGTCCCGGACGTCAGGTAGCGCTCGACCGACGATGACGCTCATCGAATAGTCGATGTAGCTTCTCTGCATCTCCGCCTGGATGTCGACCGGCTCGATCCGGTCGTGACCCCCGGCTTCGGGCGGCAACGTCGTGTCCGTCATGGGCTCCTCTTCGTCTCGCGCTCGAAGCGGCACCACGAGGGCACGCTCCGACCCGGCCAGTCTATAGGTCCAGCGAAAACACCGGCACGGGCGCGCGGGGGGTCGGCGACTCGGAGGCCTCCCGGGGCCTACGCACCGGCGTCCCGGGCGCCCCCGGCCCGTCGGCCGCCCTCGACGTGCTCTTAATGGTCACGTGTCTTACACGACATCCCGTAACGCCTTTTTTATTTTCGCTGCGCGAAAGAACCGGACGCCGGGCTCCGTCGGGAACACCGTGAACATCGCGCTCGCGCTGGTTGGCTATCCATCTACGAGCCTAGAAAAGTCCATTCTCCCAGCGCATTCTCCGCCTCGCCGAGTGCCGCCCGATAAACCCAGGTAAGATCATAGAAAACGGACAATCCTAATAACAGTTCTGCTTTGGGCGGTTGGAGCTCGCTCCAACCGGAGGCTGCGTCGGGCTGGGCCGAGGAGGCATTGACCTAACGGATCAAGTAGACACCCTCGTAAGCTGCGCTGAGTGATCGCGGCTCACCACGTCGACCTCTGGTGCCGGCGGTAGGCATCCCCGATCTAACAGTCAACCGTCGCGTCCGGCCGTGGAGGCCGATGAAAGGCGACTGTGTCATCAGACGATCATGCCGCCGCCAGGGTCTACACCGCCTGATGATCAGGCATATTGTTCGTGCGACACCGGCCGTAGCTGGCGCGCTCAGAGTGCGGACGTGCATCTCCGCTACGAGACCACGCCGTTGGTCCCCGGGATCACGCACGGCTCGGCCGCGGCTGCCAACTCCGGGCCCGCCGTGCAGCATCTGCGTGACCGGCTCGCCGGGCTGCCCGCCCCGAACGACTGCGGGACGCTCCAGGTCGTTGGAACCACCCGAGGAAGAAGGGGGCATCCGCCGAGTTCGGCAGACGCCCCCTTCTTTCCGTGCCTCCCCGGCACGCCATCAGACGTCGAGGAACCTCACATCGCGTGCATTGCGGGTGATGAAGTTGCGGCGCGCGTCCACGTCCTCTCCCATGAGGATCGAGAACAGCTCGTCCGCCGCAGCGGCATCGTCGAGGGTGACCTGGCGGAGCGTACGGACCGCGGGGTCCATCGTGGTCTCCCACAGCTCCTTGGGGTTCATCTCGCCGAGGCCCTTGTAGCGCTGGATGCCGTCGTCGACGTTGATCTTGCGCTTGTTCTCGAGGCCGATCTTCAGCAGTTCGTCCCGCTCGCGGTCCGTGTACGCGAAGTCCGGCTCGCCCTTGCCCCACTTGAGCTTGTAGAGCGGCGGCTGCGCCAGGTAGACGTACCCGTTCTCGACCAGCGGCTTCATGAACCGGAAGATGAGCGTCAGCAGCAGCGTCGAGATGTGCTGACCATCGACGTCGGCATCCGCCATCAGCACGATCTTGTGATAGCGCAGCTTGTCGATGTCGAACTCTTCGTGAATGCCGGTTCCCAGCGCCGTGATGATGGCCTGGACCTCGGCGTTCTTGAGGACCTTGTCGATCCGCGACTTCTCGACGTTGATGATCTTCCCGCGCAGCGGCAGGATCGCCTGGAACATCGAGTCCCGACCCGACTTGGCCGAGCCACCGGCGGAGTCGCCCTCCACGATGTACAGCTCGGACTTCGCCGGATCCTTGGAGCGGCAGTCGGCGAGCTTGCCGGGCAGACCGCCGATGTCGGTGGCCGACTTGCGACGCACCATCTCGCGGGCCTTGCGGGCTGCGACGCGAGCCTGGCTCGACGCGATGGCCTTGTTGATGATGACCTTGGCCTCGGCGGGATTGGCCTCGAACCAGTGTCCGACGTGCTCCGACACCTGTCGCTGGACGAAGCCCTTGACCTCGGTGTTGCCGAGCTTGGTCTTGGTCTGACCCTCGAACTGCGGATCCGAGATCTTCGCGGAGAGCACGGCCGCCAGGCCCTCGCGGATGTCATCTCCCGTGAGGTTGGGGTCCTTCTCCTTGATGAGCTTCTTCTCGCGCGCGTACTTGTTGACCAGGGAGGTCAGCGCGGCGCGGAAGCCCTCCTCGTGGGTGCCGCCCTCATGGGTGTTGATGGTGTTGGCGAAGGTGTGGACGGACTCGGAGTAACCGGAGTTCCACTGCATCGCGACCTCGACCTCGTGGCCGGGCCCCTTGCCCTCGAAGTAGAGGATCGTCGGGTGGATCGAGGTCTTGGACTTGTTGATCGCCGTGACGTAGTCCTTCAGACCGTCCGGGTAGTGGAAGGTGCGCTTACGCTCGCGGACCTTGACCGGCTCGACGGGCGTCACCTCGACGGCGTCGGCTACCTGCGCGCCCTCGGCGAACGCCTGCTCCGCATCCACCGCGTGGGCGAGATCCGACCCCTCGTCGGAACCGGGCGCCGCCTCCGCGCCGCTGCCCTCGCTGTCCGCGATCGCGTCCAGCTCGGCGGCCTTCTCGGCACGCGGCCGCCGGTCCGTGAGCGTGATGGTGAGTCCCTTGTTGAGGAACGCCATCTCCTGGAGGCGGCGTGCCACCACGTCGAAGTCGTACTCGGTGCTCTCGAAGATCGTCGGATCCGCCCAGAACCGGACCCTGGTCCCGGTGCCCTCGGCGGGGCCGGCGTCGACCAGCTCTGCCGGGACCGCCATGTCGAAGTCCTGCTTCCACAGGCGCCCGTCGCGCTTGATCTGGACCTCGACCCGGGTGGACAGCGCGTTGACCACGGAGATGCCGACCCCGTGCAGACCACCGGACACCGCATAGGAGTCCGAGTCGAACTTGCCGCCCGCGTGCAGCTGGGTCATGACGACCTGGACGGTGGGCATGCCCTGCTCGTGCATCTCCACGGGGATGCCCCGGCCGTCGTCGATGACCTCGACGCCGCCGTCCTCCAGCAACGTGACCTTGACGCCGGTCGCGTGACCCGCCATCGCCTCGTCGATGGAGTTGTCGACGACCTCCCAGATCAGGTGGTGCAGTCCCCGCGGTCCGGTGGAGCCGATGTACATACCCGGCCGCATCCGGACGGCCTCGAGCCCTTCGAGAACGGTGATCGATGATGCACCGTATTCCTTGGGCCCGCTGTTGTTGGCCTTGCTCTTGGCGTCCGCCACGTGCGAACTCCTCGCGTCTCGGGGGTCTGGGACCGGCCCAGTCTACCTGCGACAACCGTCACGCGGGCCACGGGCACGCCCGGCCCTCACCCGTATGTGTCACGGGGGCCGCGACCGGACACGTGCAGGGGCCCCTTGCGCCAGCTCGGTTTCTCCGGCCCCTCCACCTTGAGACGACGGACATGACCCGGCCCCATGGCGGCCGCGATCTTGCGGAGGATGTCGGCGGACATGAGCCGCAGCTGCGTGGCCCATGCGGTACTCGCCGCACGGACGTACAGGATT
Source organism: Dietzia sp. DQ11-71 (assembly GCF_014144995.1). Classification (NCBI taxonomy): domain Bacteria; kingdom Bacillati; phylum Actinomycetota; class Actinomycetes; order Mycobacteriales; family Dietziaceae; genus Dietzia; species Dietzia sp. DQ11-71. Next base: position 6,065 of record NZ_JAALDT010000312.1, read on the forward strand.
CCCTCCTCGAGGCGCTCCGGGGTGGCGTGCGCCGAGACGTCCTCCCCGACGATCCGGTCCCACTCCGCGAACAGACGCCCGGTGGTGACCTTGTCGTCCCAACCCCGTTTCTTGGCGACCTGGCCCACGAGCTTGCCGAGGGGCTGTGGGTCCCACGGGTCGGCACCGGATCCGGTCCACCCGCGCTTGCGCAGCCGCTTGCCCGCCCCCACCGGGCCGGTCCGTCCCCGGCCGACCTGCTTGCCCTCCGCCCGGGCTCGGGCGCGGGCCTCCTCGAGGGCCTGCTTCGCGATGTCATAACCGCGTTGTGGCGGGTCAGACGGTGTTACGGAATCCTTGCCGGTTCGGTCCGTCACGGTGTTGCCCTGCTTCCGGTATCGGTGTTGTCGTCGTCGTCCCCACCACTGTCCGCGTCGCTGACCCCATCATCCCCGCCGGCGCGCTCGCCCGCGTCAGCACCGTCATGCTGACGTCGTGACACCGTCATCGCCGAGTGACGATCCGCTCCCTCGCCCGTCATCACGACGTCATGACGGACCCCGCGCAGCGTGCCCGGGACGTCCTCGCCCACTGCCGCCGTGATGAGAACCTGTTCGACGCCGGACGCGACATCGGCCAGGGCGGCCCGGCGGTGCCGGTCGAGTTCGGCGAAGACGTCGTCCAGGAGGAGGACCGGTTCCGCCCCGTCGGCACGGAACAGCTCGAGCGATCCCAGTCGCAGCGCCAGGGCGAACGACCACGTCTCACCGTGACTCGCGAACCCCTTCGCCGGCTCGTCGCCGAGTCTCAGGATCAGGTCGTCGCGGTGCGGTCCGACGAGTGACATCCCGCGGTCGATCTCGTCGCGACGGCGCCGCCCGAGCTCGGCGAGCAACACCGCCTCGACGAGTCCCGGGTCAGTCAGCTCCGACTCGTCGGGCGCGTCCGCGACGCGGAACCGGTAGGTGAGATCGGCCGGGCGGGACTCCGGGGCCAGGCCCCGATAGGCGTCGACGACGAGGGGCCGCAACTGCCGGAGGAGGTCGATCCGCCCGGCGACCACTCGTGCTCCGAGTTCGGCCAACCGCCCGTCCCACACGTCGAGGGTGTCCAGCACAGCCGCGGAATCCTCGGGCCTCCCACGCCGCAGTGCACCGGAGGCCGATTTGAGCAGGGCGGTCCGCTGGCGCAGCACCGAGGAGTACTCGCTGAGGTCACCACCCAGTGCCGGGCGCCGCTGGATCATGAGCTCGTCGAGAAGCCGGCGACGTTCGGCCGGCTCGCCACGGACGAGCGCCAGGTCCTCCGGCGCGAACAGCACGGACTGGACCACCCCGAGGACGTCGGACAGTCGTCGGCACGGGGAGGTGTTGAGTCGCGCCCGGTTGGCCTTGCCGGAGTTGAGCGCGAGTTCGACGGTCAATTCACGTCCCGCGTTGTGTGCGAGTGCGCCCACCAATGCGGTTCCGGCACCGGTCCTGATCATCGGCGCGTCGGTCGCCACGCGGTGGGACCGCAGGCTGGCGAGGACCCCGACCGCCTCGAGAACGTTGGTCTTGCCGTGCCCGTTGCGTCCGACCAGGGTGGTGACCCCGGGCTCGAGCTCGAGTTCGAGCAGGGGCCAGGAGCGGAAATCGAGGAGCCTGAGATGACGCAGGTGCATACCGGATCGGTTCCGGGGCGGGGCCTCAGCCCGGCAGGCGCACGGGCATGAGCAGGTAGGTGTGGTCGGAATCCACCGGCTGGATCGCGCCGTCCGCGCCGGGCTCCGGGAGGGTCTCGGGTGCCGGACGCAGCACGGCCGGGCGGCTGGGCTGGGTGAACCCGAAGGCGACGCGGCCTGCGTGGACACTGCCGAGACCGTCGAGCAGGTAACCGGGGTTGAACGCGATGGTCAGCGGCTCGCCGACGAAGTCCACCGGGAGGGTTTCATTGGCCTGGGCTGCGTCATCGCCTCCGGCCGACAGTGCGAGCTCACCTTCCGAGAACGCCATGCGCACCTGCACGCCGCGGTCGGCGACGAGCGCGACCCGCTTGATCGCCTGGACGAGCGAGTCCACCTCGACGATCGCGAGTGAGGTGTGCTGCGGCGGGAGCAGCTGGCGGACCTTGGGGAATTCCGCGTCGAGAAGGCGGGTGGTGGTCCGCTGACCGGACACCAGCACACCCAGAATGCCCTCGGCGCCCACATCGGAGCCGGCTCCCAGGCTCAGATCCACGCGACCGCCGTGGCTGGCGGAACGGGTGACCTCGGACAGTGCCTTGGCCGGGATGAGCACCTCGACCGCGACATCCTCGCGGGCCGGCTCCCAGTCGAACTCCCGGATGGCGAGACGGAACCGGTCGGTCGCGATGAGCGTGACGCGGGTGCCCTCGATCTCCATCCGGATGCCGGTGAGCATCGGCAGGGTGTCGTCCTTGCCCGCTGCGACGACGACCTGGGACACGGCCTCGGAGAACGCGTCGACCTCGGCGGAACCGGTGACCTCCGGCATCGCCGGCAGCTGCGGGTAATCCTCGACCGGCATGGTCGGGAGCGTGAACTTCGCGGTACCGCAGGAGATGTACATCTTCTGGGCGGTGACGACGACCTCGACCGGACGGTCCGGCAGGGCACGGGCGATGTCCGCCAGGAGTCGGCCGGACACCAGCGTGCTGCCGGGCTCGGAGACCTCGGCCGGCACGGATACCTGCGCTGAGGTCTCGTAGTCGAACCCGGAGATCGTCAGTCCCGAATCGGCCTCGAGCAGCACCCCGCCGAGGATCGGGACCGAGGGACGCGAGGGCAGCGTGCGTGCCACCCAGGCCACGGAATCCGCGAAGTCCTCGCGGGTGACGCGGAACGTCGGATCCGTGATCTCCATCGATGACCTCTTTCAGGCGGGTGTGGATACCGGGATCCGGTATCTGGACGATTGGTCGGTTCAAGCTCGTATTGGTTCAAGCTCGTATTGCACGTTTCCGCCGCCGGGGGCGGAGCGTCTCCATGAGAGTAACCGCTCGGACCGACAGCGGACACACGGACTCGGCGTAACCGGGTCAAGCAGGCTCGCCGCTCCACATCCCTACTTCTAACAAGAACTATCTAGAGAGATAAGAGGTAGTAGTAGGTCCTGTGAAATTGTGAGCCGAGGCCTGTAATCACAGGTCTGTGCCGATTTCGTCGTGTGGACGCAATCGTGCGATCTTGTGATTTGCCTCCCGACCCCGGTGGAATCACAAGAGTCCGTCCACCGTCTGTCCACCGTCGGTCCACAAGACTCCACAGGGTTGTCCACAGCTGTGAAGGGTGTGACAAAGGGTGTGTGGGGGTCCCGGATGTGTCGTACGGCGCGTCCTGATGCGTGTGGAATGACCCGTGTGAGGCCCTCGAATTAGACGAAGTGTGCGCGACTCGACAGCGAGACCCGGGAGTCCCACGGTTCGTCTTCCGTCGGGCGGGGTCTTTCTCGCGAATCGGGGCGGGTATCCGTTCGGGGCGGAACGCCGGACTCGGCAGAGGGCCGCACAGGGCCTGTTACGACCTCTCGCAGCCGTCCTGGGTCCGCGCACCCGGGCGTGCGGACGTCGTCGGGCGCCGATCTGTTGCTGTCGCCGTCGCCGACCGTCATCTGCGTCGCGTTCGGTGTCGGCAGAGGGCCGGCCGGAGACGCGGGGCGTCGGTGGACGTCCGCGGGGGCGAGAACAAGCGGGGCCGGGCACAAGCGGCGGCGCGAGCGCACAGCGTGGGTGAGTTCCGGCGTGGAGCTCAGAGGGACCGCGAACGCTCCTTGATCCGGGCCGTCAGCTCCTGGATCTGGTCGTACGTGCGCCGGTCGTCCTTGATCTCCTTGAGGATCTTGCGCTGGGCGTACATGACCGTCGTGTGGTCCTTGCCACCGAAGGTGACGCCGATCTTGGGAAGCGACAGATCGGTCAGCTCGCGACACAGGTACATGGCGATCTGGCGGGCCCGCGACAACGACCGGGTCTTGGAGGTGCCGCACAGTTCGTCGATGCTCGTGGAGAAGAACTCCGCGGTCACCGCCATGATGGTCGCGGCCGAGATTTGTAGGGAGTCGTCGTCCGAGACGACATCACGGAGCACGACCTCCGCGAGCGGCACATCGATCTCGTGGCCGTTGAGGGAGGCGAACGCCACCACCCGGATGAGAGCTCCCTCGAGCTCACGGATGTTGCGCTGGACCCGCGTCGCGATGAGCTCGAGGACGTCCCTCGGGACCACGTAGTTCTCGGACTTGGCCTTCTTGTCGATGATCGCGATACGCGTCTCCAGCTCGGGCGGCTGGATGTCGGTGATCAGACCCCACTCGAAGCGGGTGCGCAGGCGGTCCTCCAGCGGCTGCAGTTGCTTGGGTGGCCGGTCGGACGAGATCACGATCTGCTTCTGCGCATTGTGGATCGTGTTGAAGGTGTGGAAGAACTCCTCCTGGACCTGTTCCTTGCCGATGAGGAACTGGATGTCGTCCACCAGGAGGATGTCCGCCTCGCGGTACCGCTTCTTGAACATGTTCTGGCGGCCGTCGCGGACGGAGTTGATGAAGTCGTTGGTGAACTCCTCGGTCGAGACGTACTTGACCTTCTGTTCGGAGTACATCCGCAGGGAGTAGTGCCCGATCGCGTGGAGCAGGTGGGTCTTGCCCAGACCGGACTCGCCCCAGATGAACAGCGGGTTGTACGCACGGGCCGGTGCCTCGGCGACAGCCAGTGCGGCGGCCCGGGCGAAGCGGTTCGAGTTGCCCTGGACGAAGGCGCTGAACGTGTAGCGCTCGTTCAACCCGGGCGCGGACGCGGCGGACAACGCCTCGTCGCGGTCGCTGCCGTGGAGGAGGCGCTCGGCGGCGATCTGCTCCTCGGTCATCCGCCGGGGGCGGGTCGTGGCGGGCGGATGCTCGTCCTCCGCGCCGGGGCCGTGGATGTCCTCCGCGTCGATGGCCGGGTGGTCGGCGTCGTCCGTCGGTAGTTGAGCCCCGGCGAGTGACGTGTCCACCTTGACGGCCAGATCGATCGGCTCCCCGAGCTGCGAGCTCAGTGCGCGCGTGATGGGACCGCGGAGGATGGACTCGATGTTGTCGCGGGCGAAGGCCGACGGGGCGGCGAGCATCGCGAAACCGTTGACCACGGCGATCGGCTGGACGAGCCGGAGCCACGCCTGCTGCTGGCGCGACAGGGCCGGATTGTCGTCACTGGCCAGTTCCGGATCAGTCAGCTTGTCGAGGACGGCACTCCACACGTGTTCGAGTTCAGGAGACACGGTGGGCGGTCTCCTCTCGTCGGGTGTCGGGCGTTGCTGGTGGTCCGGGTCGCCGGCGGCGCCGGGAACCACACTCTATCCACAGGCTCCGACCCAGGTCCACCGAGGTATCCACATGGTTGTCCACAGCTGTGGGAAGACAGACCCCTCCCGTCGGTTCGCGGGTAGGTCGTCGGTGGGGAGGGGTCGGAGGTGCTTGTTCGGATTCACGTCGCGTCTTGCAGCCCTGGTGGGGCTCGCCTGAGGAATGACGGTAACAACATGGTGAACCGGGGGGCAACCCTCAAGATTGACTGGAGGGCGGATGTCAAGCATCGCGGCCGTGGGCGTGTCGTTGTGGCCAGGAAACTGGTATCAGTGAGACCAATGGGATTACACGGTTTGGCGGCCGGCGCCTCGGGCGCGTAATCTTGAGCAGTCTGTCGTGCGCCCGTGGGCGCCCGGCGCGTCGTGGTGCCGCCGTCCTTCGGTGATTCGACGACGTCTCGAACTCGATCGGGCGCTGGACACGGCGCCGACTTCACGTGAGGAGCCAACCATGGCCAAGGGCAAGCGGACCTTCCAGCCGAACAACCGTCGTCGTGCCAAGGTGCACGGCTTTCGTCTGCGCATGCGCACCCGCGCCGGTCGCGGCATCGTCGGCGCCCGCCGGCGTAAGGGCCGCGCGTCGCTGACGGCCTGATTCCGGCCGGGGTGGCGGGTGCTCCCCAGGTCGCACCGGCTCCACCGTTCCGCTGACTTCGCGACGGTGGTGCGCAAGGGTGCCAGGAAGGGCCGCCGCACCATGGTCGTACACGCCCACGTGGACTCCTCGGATGTCCACGTGGGCGGTCCGCGTTTCGGGCTGGTTGTCAGCAAAGCCGTCGGGGACTCGGTGACTCGTCACCGCGTCAGCCGACGGCTTCGTCATATCGCGGGCGGCCTGCTGGACGAGGCCGGCGACGATCTCATGGTGGTGATCCGGGCCAACCCGGCCTCCGCGGGTGCGTCGCACGCCGACCTCGTGCGGGATATGCGCGCGGGGCTCGTCGCTGCGGCCGCTCGCGCGAGGGGCACGTCGTGAGCACGGGGCGCCCGGGTCCCATCGCGCGGATCCTGTTGTGGATGCTCGACTTCTACCAGAAGGGCATCTCCCCCTGGACCCCACCGAGCTGCCGATTCGAACCCACGTGCAGTAGTTACGCCGTCGAGGCGGTACGCGTCCACGGAGCCTGGTACGGCACGTGGCTCTCGGTGTGGCGTCTCCTGCGCTGTGGGCCGTGGACACCGGGCGGGTGGGATCCGGTCCCGCGGCCCCGTGCACCTGATCCACCGGGCCACGAGCCCCACGAGCACACCGACAATTCTCGAACGTAGCTAGGACTCCACCACCCATGTCGTTCATCACCAACCCGTTGGTCTACTACCCGATCTCCGGCATCCTCTGGTTCTGGCACAAGATCTTCGCGTTCCTCGGCGGTCTGCTCCCCTGGGTCGAGGCGCCGGATTCCAACGGGGTCATCTGGGCCCTGTCGGTGATCTTCCTCGTCTTCACCCTCCGCGCGATGCTGTTCTGGCCGGCGGCAAAACAGATTCGCTTCTCCCGCAAGATGCAGGAGATGCAGCCCAAGATGAAGGAGCTGCAGAAGCGGTACAAGAACGACCGCGAAAAATTGGCGGTCGAGACCCGGAAGTTGCAGAAGCAGGAGGGGTTCAACCCCCTCCTGGGTTGCCTACCGATGCTGATCCAGATCCCCGTATTCCTGGGTTTGTTCCACGTGCTGCGGTCGTTCAACCGGATGGGCTCGCAGTTCGGCGCGCTCGGGATGAGCGCCGAGGAGACGCGCAACACGGGCAACTACGTGTTCAACGCGGACGAGGTGCAGAGCTTCCTCGACGCCCGCCTGTTCGGTGCTCCGCTCTCGTCCTTCATCTCCCAGCCGGTCGAACAGTTCCAGGCCTTCGTGGAGCCGGGCGCGATGCTCGACTTCGCCCGGTGGAACATCATTCTGGTCGCACTTCCGCTGATGATCGTCTCGGCGGTCACGACCCATTTCAACGCGCGGATCTCCCTGTCCCGCCAGTCCCCTGAGGCCGCGGCCAACCCGCAGGCCAAGATCATGAACCAGCTCATGCTGTGGGCCTTCCCCATCGGCATCCTGGTGACCGGTGCGTTCTGGCCGATGGCGATCCTGGTGTACATGGTCACGAATAACCTCTGGACCCTCGGCCAGCAGTACTTCCTGTACGAGAAGATGGCCAAGGAGGACGACGCCGCGGCCCTCCTGCGGCGCGAGGAGCAGAAGGCGCTCGCTCCGCGGGTGGGTGTGAAGCCCACCAAGCCCAAGAAGAATCGCGCCGCCGCCGCGACGGGAACCGGGGTGGTGTCGGATCCGGCCGGGGAGGTGGGTACCGCGACGGTGGACGACGACGAGGTGATCGACTCCGACCCGGGGCCTGCGGTCGCTCCGGCATCCGCTCCACGCCCGGGTCAACGGCCTCAGGCTCCCGGCGGGCAGCGCAGTAGGCCGGCGCAGAAGGGATCGGGTTCGCGTCCCAAGAACAAGAAGAAGAAAAAGAAGCGTTGACCCGCTAGGGAAACGTGAGTGGACAAGGTCCCCGATGCTCCGGCGTCGGGGACCTTGTCCCATACTTGGGGTAGATAGTCGTCGCACCCCCGGGGTTCGGCGATCGGCGGTCACGACGGAGGCAGGTCCATGTCCAAGAGGAACATCGAGGTGTCCGAGGAACGATTGGTCGAGGAGGGCGAGGTCGCTGGCGACTATCTCGAGCAGTTCCTCGACATCCTCGATTTCGACGGGGACATCGATCTGGACGTCGAGGGCGATCGGGCTGTGGTGAGCATCGTGGGCGGCGACGACTTGGATACCTTGGTCGGCTCGGACGGCTCGGTCCTGGACGCTATCCAGGAGTTGACGCGTCTCGCGGTGCAACAGGAACTCGGCGATCGGAGCCGGTTGATGCTCGACATCGCCGGTTGGCGTGAGGCGAAGCGTGAGGCGTTGAGCGAGTCCGGACGCGTGGCGGCGCAGCGGGTTCTCGAGTCAGGTGAGCCGGAGGAGCTCGAGCCCATGACGCCGTTCGAACGCAAGATCATCCACGATGCGATCGCGGAGATCGAGGGTGTCACCTCGGACTCGACCGGCGTCGAGCCCAACCGCCGGGTGGTCGTCCTGCCCGGGTGACGGGAGGCTTGGGGCAGGGGTGCGAGCCGGACGGCTCGCACCCCTGATCTGTGTCCGAGGATCTAATGACAATGATGTGATTCACCGGCGGTGTTTCACGTGAAACAGTGGCTTTGCGGCCGCGAGAAGGAGCGCGAGACCATGAACGGACACACGGGCCACGAAGCGTCACGTGACAGCGACGGGGCTTCCAGGACTGCGGGTGAGACACCGGCCGAACCGGGCTCGATGTCCGGCTCCGGTGATCTGCCCTCGCCCCCGCCCGCTGCCGCTGAAGTGTTCGGTGATCGGTTGGGTCTCGCGACGCGGTACGTCGATTTCCTCGCGACGGCCGGGCTCGAGCGCGGGTTGATGGGTCCGCGTGAGCGTCCTCGAATGTGGGATCGGCACGTCCTCAACAGTGCGGCTGCTGAATCGCAGCTGGCGCAGGGCGAGTCCGTCGTCGATATCGGGAGCGGCGCAGGCCTCCCTGGTATCCCCCTGGCGCTCGCGCGCCCAGATCTGACGATCACTCTGGTCGAGCCACTTCTCCGTCGGGTCACGTTTCTCGAGGAGATCATCGCCGAGCTCGGCATCGATGTCCGTGTCATTCGCGGTCGCGCTGAGGAGAAACCGGTCATCATCGAGGCGGGCGAGGCGGACGTCGTGACGTCCCGGGCAGTGGCACCGCTGGCGAAGCTCGCCGGGTGGTCTGCTCCGCTGCTGAAGGTGGGCGGCCGTATGGTTGCCCTCAAGGGCGAGTCGGCAGTCGACGAGGTCGAGCGCGATCGTGCGGCGCTCCGCAAACTCGGGTTCGACGACGTTCGCGTCGAGACCGTCGCTGCCCCGGATGCCGAACCGACGAGGCTGGTGATCGGCACCCTGGCGACTAGGATGGGGGGCCGTGGCTCCCGATCCCGCGGACGCGGGCGTCGGTCTCACTGAGGCCTGACGGGGACGTGTCCGGTGTCGGTTTCACGTGAAACAATGGCACCGACACGGCGGCAGGCTCGCCGCGCTCACGATGCAACTCGAAAGGTGACGGATGTCCTACGACGAGACCCCGATCTTCGCGGCCGCGCGCCAGGCGAACGAGGTCCTCCACGGGGATGCACCGGCACTCCCCCGTCCCGAGTCGCCGCGGATCGTGACGATCGCCAACCAGAAGGGCGGGGTGGGCAAGACCACGTCCACCGTCAATCTCGCCTCCGCTCTCGCTCTGGGTGGGCTCGGGGTGCTCGTGATCGATATGGATCCGCAGGGCAATGCGAGCACGGCGCTGGGTGTCGATCACCGCGAGGGCACACCGTCGAGCTACGACCTGCTGATGTGGGAGGCGTCGGTCGACGAACTCATGCAGAAGAGCCCTCATGCCGAGCGCCTGTTCTGTGTTCCGGCGACCATCGATCTCGCGGGGTCGGAAATCGAACTGGTCGGGCTCCCCCAGCGGGAACGACGTCTGGCAGAGGTTCTCCTCCCGGAGGACCTGCAGTCCCTCGGTATCGACTACGTTTTCCTCGACTGCCCGCCGTCCCTCGGGTTGCTCACAGTCAACGCGATGGTGGCGGCGCGTGAGGTGCTGATTCCGATCCAGTGCGAGTACTACGCCCTCGAGGGAGTGGGTCAACTCCTGCGCAACGTCGAACTCATCCAGCAGCATCTGAATACGGATCTGGAGATCTCGACCATCATGCTGACGATGTACGACGGACGCACCAAGCTCGCCGAGCAGGTCGCCGGTGAGGTCCGGAAGCACTTCGGTGACACCGTGTTGCGGACGGTGATCCCGCGAAGCGTCAAGGTGTCCGAGGCACCGGGTTACGGGATGACCATCCTCCAGTACGACGCCGGGTCGCGCGGTGCGCTGGCCTACCTGGACGCCGCCCGCGAGATCAATGCACGGGGAGGGCCGGCCGGTCCGGGAGACCTCGTATCCACGCCCACCGCGGGTGAAGCTGAGGGCGTCGACCGCCCGGAGGAGAACTGATGAGCCAGCAGCGTAAGGGCGGTCTCGGGCGGGGTCTCGCGGCCCTCATCCCCACCGGCCCCGACGAAGGGCCTCGGCTCGGTAACGACGCCGCCGACCTGATCCTGGGGCCGCGAGGTGGCGGTCCGCGCACCACTCCCCCACGTCCGCGCTCGTCTGCTGCCGGGAATCGGGGCCCGGCGGGGACGGAGCCCACCGGTACCGCGTCATCGACGGCCCGCGGGGCCGAGGCCGGCTCGCACGCCGACGATGGTTCACCCGTTTCACGTGAAACAACAGATTTGGTGGACCCCGGCGCCGTCTACCGCGAGATCTCCCCGGCCGAGATCGACCCCAACCCGAAGCAGCCCCGCACCCACTTCGATGAGGAGGCGTTGGCCGAACTCGCTCATTCCGTCAAGGAGTTCGGACTCCTCCAGCCCATCGTCGTCCGTGAGATGTCCGGTGGGCGCTATCAGCTCATCATGGGTGAGCGACGCTGGCGGGCGAGCCAGCGCGCGAAGCTCGAGACGATTCCGGCGATCGTTCGGCAGACCGACGACGAGGATCTGCTGCGGGACGCTCTGCTCGAGAACATCCACCGGGTACAGCTCAACCCTCTCGAAGAAGCCGCCGCGTACCAGCAGCTGCTGGAAGAGTTCGACGTGACCCAGTCAGAACTCGCGACCCGCATCGGCCGATCCCGCCCCGCGATCACCAACAGCATCCGCCTGCTCCAGCTGCCGACCGCCGTACAGCGGCGGGTCGCGGCTGGTGTCCTGTCAGCGGGACATGCGCGCGCACTCCTGGGCCTCGAGGCGGGGGCGCCGGCACAGGACGAGCTCGCCGCCCGGATCGTCGCCGAGGGCCTGTCGGTGCGGGCGACCGAGGAGCTCGTCACCCTCGCCAACCGCGATCCCGGGGACACCACGGACAAGCCCAAGCCCCCGCCCCGCGGACGCCAGCGCAACCCGGAGCTGGAGGCGGTGGCGGGTCGGCTGTCAGACCGCTTCGAGACCTCCGTGTCGGTCACGATGGGGCGCCGCAAGGGACGTATCACCATCGACGTCGGCGACACCGATGATCTGGCCCGGGTACTCGCACTTCTCGAGGGCGGGTCGACCGCAGCGCCGCGATGATCTCCCTCCGCCCGCTGGACCTGTCGGCGGTGGACCAGCTGGGTCCTCGCGCCCGGCGTTGCGTCTATTGGCAAACCGACGGTGAGCAGTCCCCGGGAGATCCGGAGTTCGAGAAGGAAGCGTGGATCTCACACGTATCCCTGGAATGGGGTGTCTGCGGCCAGCTCGCCACCTACGGGGACCGATCGACGGCTGCCGCCTTCTACGCCCCCCCGGGGATGGTGCCGCGGGCGACGTGCTTCCCGACCTCACCCGTCGGCGCTGACGCTGTGCTGCTCGCCGGCATGAGTGTCGAGCACGGCGCACCGGCAGGGGTACTGACCGCGTTGCTCGACGCCGTCGTCGTCAATGTCCGAAGCCGCGGAATCAAGGCCATCGAGGCCTTCGGGGTCACGTCCGAGGACCCCGGGCATGTTACGTCACGTGACGGGTGCGGCGCGGACTCGTGCGTGCCGGGGATGAGCTTTCTCGTCGAGCACGGTTTCACGGTGGTGGCACCCCATGAGACCCATCCCCGCCTCCGGCTCGATATCGAGAGCGAGCACTTGTGGAAGGCGGACGTGGAGCGCGCCCTCGATCAACTCTTCGCCGAACACGGATTCGCCACCCGGCGACTCGGGGTGCTGTCGGGCGCGTCGGCGAGCGCCGTCGCCCGGGGGCTCTGACACCCCGGGACTCACGACACCCCGGACCCCGACTCCCCCGGGGTGGCCGGAGCCGCGATCAGTCGCGCTGGCGCTGCTCGTAGTCGATGAGGGCGTCGACGGACATCGACCCGGTGGGATGATCGTCCTCGTCGAGGAGGTACAGACGTTTCACGCCCACGAGGATCGAGTCGATGATGGTGTCCTGGGCGGCACGATCGCCGAGGATCTCGAGATCCTGCGGGTTGTACGCGTAGCCCAGGTAGATCTGCACGGACGGCATGCGGGTCATTCGCAGCAACGGCCAGCTCCGGCCATGGGTCCGGCAGTCGCGAAGGGTGGTGCGGCTGACGATCTCCCGCTGGATGAAGCCGGATAGGGCCTCACCGAGCATGGACTCCGCGCCGAGCGAGTTTCCGAAGTAGAACGTCGCGACCCCGTTGCCCACCGGATTCGGGTGGCGGTCCAGGCGGAGCGAGATGATGAGATCGGCGTTGAACGCGTTGGCTATCTCGGCGCGCTCGGGATCGGTCGGGATCATTGCCTCGGGCCGAGAGAGGAAGACCTCCACGCCGGCCTGGTTCATCCGCTCGGAGAGCCGCCGGGTGATGTCCCAGAGCAGTTCCGCATCGGTGATGGTCCCGTAGGGGGTGTCGATCCGGATCGGATTCTCGGACCCACTGGGGCCGGGATCGAGGACGATCCGTTTACCGGCGAGCATGGGACCGGAGGTGCGGGCCCGCTCCTTCTCGACGAGAGAGGCGACGTCCCCGCCCTTGAACAGGGTCGAGAAGCGGCTCAGGGTGTCCAGGGTCTCGGCACCGACCACACCGTCCGCGGGGAGCGCGCAGTCGCGCTGGAAGTCGGTGACGGCCGCGTGCGTGAGGGGGCCGAAGGTCCCGTCCACCAGGCCGGCGTAGAACCCGAGCTCGCCGAGTCGTCGCTGCAGTTGGGCGATATCGTCCCCCGCCATCGGCCTGGAGACGATATAGCTCAGGTCCCGGGTCCCCAGCACGTGGCTGGCGTCGTGAAGCGCGGCCTGGGTGGCCGGACCCACGATTCCGTCGGAGATCAGCGCACGCGCCTGCTGGAAGGCCAGAACGGCCTTCTCCAGGTCGGCGTCGAAGACGGCGTCGGTACGCGCGAGCACTGACCCGGTCTCGGGCTCGGTGACCCCGACCGACTCGATGTTGTGCAGCAGACCCATGCCCGCGAGGGTGGCCCGGATGGCGGCCACCTCGGGCCCACGGTCACCACGCCTCCACGCCATGGGTCTCCTCCCGCTCTCCTAGTGTTGGGTACCCGGATGAACTTACCGCCTCACACGCGGACATGCCCCGTCCGCGCCGGGCGGTGGGGGAACGCCACGGGGGAGCGCCACAGCGTAGCGACACAGGGTAGCGACCCGGTGCCGCCGGCGTGTGTGTCAGGCGCCGAGAACGTCGCCCAGCTCGGCTCGGAGCGCCGACTTGGACTTGGCGCCCGTGATGCGCTTGACCGGCTGTCCCTCCGAGAACAACAGCATCGCGGGGATCGCGGTGATCTGGTACTCGGCGGCGAGTTCCTGGTTGGCTTCGACGTCGACCTTGGCCACGGTCAGCTTGTCCGCCTCCGAGCCCGCCAGCTCGTCGAGGACCGGCGCCATCATGGTGCACGGGCGGCACCATGTGGCCCAGAAGTCCACGAGAACGGGCTTGGAGCCGCTGGCGGTGAGCACGGCGTCGGCGAAGTCGGCCTCGGTGACGTCGATGATGTTGGGGGTGTCGGCCATGAGGTGGTCCTTTCGGGTGGGTGGACGGGGCCCGGTTGTTCCGGGCCCGGTGCGGGTTCAGGCCTGCTCGGCGAGCCAGCGCTCGGCGTCGATCGAGGCAGCGCATCCCGAACCGGCGGCGGTGATGGCCTGGCGGTAGCGCTTGTCGACGAGGTCGCCACAGGCGAACACCCCGGGGAGGGAGGTGGCGGTGGTCTGACCGGTGAGGACGTAGCCGTCCTCGTCGACCTCGACCTGGTCGCGGGCCAGCTCGGAACGGGGATCGTGGCCGATCGCGACGAACATGGCGGCGGTCTCGAGCTCACTGGTCTCGCCGGTGACGGTGTCGCGCAGGCGGAGCTTCTCGACCGAACCGGTCGCGCCGGCCAGCACCTCGTCCACGGCCGTGTTGAGGACGAACGAGATCTTCTCGTTCTCCCGTGCCCGCTCGAGCATGATCTTGGAGGCGCGGAACTCCTCACGGCGGTGCACGATCGTCACGGAGGAACCGAACTTGGTGAGGAAGGTGGCCTCCTCCATGGCGGAGTCGCCGCCGCCGACCACGACGATCGGCTTGTCGCGGAAGAAGAATCCGTCACACGTGGCGCACGAGCTCACACCGCGGCCGAGGAACTCCTGCTCCCCCGGGACCCCGAGGTAGCGTGCCGCGGCACCCATCGCGAGGATCACGGCGCGGGCGCGGTGCTCCTCCTCGCCGACCCGGACGGTCTTGATGTCCCCGGCGAGGTCCATGGACGTCACGTCCTCCATCCGGAGGTCGGCCCCGAACCGCTCGGCCTGCTCACGCATCTGCATCATGAGATCGGGGCCCATCATGCCCTCGGCGAAGCCGGGGAAGTTCTCGACCTCGGTCGTGGTCATGAGCGCGCCACCGAACTGGGACCCCTCGAAGACGACCGGCTTGAGCTCGGCCCGCGCGGAGTAGATGGCGGCGGTGTACCCGGCCGGGCCGGATCCGACGATGATGACGTCGTGGACGGTGTCGCTCATGAGTTCTCGGGGCTCCTCGGGCGGTTGGTGGCTCGTGAGTCGGAACCGGCATCAGGTGCCGGGTCTTCTAGTGGCCACAACACCCCGGGGGGCTGCCTTGTTCCCGCGCCCGCCCACCGGGTGACGGGAGGAACACGCTCACACGGTGAGGGTGACCCCCTCGAGCAGGGCCGCGAGTTTCGCGCGGCCACGGGAGCACCGGCTCTTCACGGTGCCCGGGGGGATGTTGAGCAGGTGGCTCGCCTCGGCGACGGTGCACCGCAGCATGTCGACGACGACGACGGCGTCCCGCTGATCGTCGGGCAGTTCCGCCAACGCCTCGGCCACGATGATCGCGTACGCCGGGTCCTGGTGGAAGTGGTCACGCAGCGTGACCTGTTCGTGTAGGGAGGGGGTGAGCTGGGTGTGGGTGCGCAGGCGCTGGGCCCGCATCTTGTCCAGGCAGGCGTTGACCACGATGCGGTAGAGCCACCCCTGGACCGGGCAGGCGTGGCGGAAGGTATCCGCCTTCCGGTACGCCGAGACGAAAGCCTCCTGCAGGGCCTCGGCGGCGTCGTCGCGGTTGAACGACGTGCGGATGGCCAACCGCCAGAGGTAGTCGTAGTGCCGCCGGACGAGGGCGGAGAAGGCGTCGGGGTCCCCGGCGACGTGCGCGTCCAACAGTTCGGCGTCGGACAGCGGTGACTCGGCTGTCAGTACGGACTGGGCCCTGGGAGCGGACTGGGCGCCGAGCGGGGATTCCGCGCCTGCGGGCGGGGCAGGGCAACCCGCCGCTGTCGGGACGGCGGTACCTGTGTTCACGGCCGTCACCGTAACCCGGCCGGGCCCCCCGTGGGGACGTCTCCCGGCCGGTCAGCGGGTCAGTTCGACCTCGCTGATCGTGGCCTCGTAGGACTGGGCACCGGAGGTACCCAGGCGGGTGATCCACACCAGGACGTACCCGGACTCCCGCGGGTCATCGATCGTCACGGTGGCCGACCCGTCGCGGACGGTGCCCGCTCCGAGACGGGTGGTCTCGTCGAGTGACGCCGGAGAGGCACCGGGCGCGGACCGCACCTCGAAGCGCACGCCGTCGTCCCCCGAGCGGAGCACCACCCGGCGGACCTCCTGCTCACCGTCCAGTGCGAGCATCAACCCGATACCCGGCTTGTAGGCCGACGGGCCGTCGCCGATCTGGGACCGGTAGGCATCACTGGACCACGAGGTGGACCGGTCACCGTCGACCACGTTGGGGGCATCCGCCGAGTTCTCCGCGACGCCGTTCGAGGACGAGGGCTGCCAGGTGGTGACGGTCGACACGGAGACCGGGGTGGTCGGGGTGGCCTCCTCCGCCTCGTCCGCCTCGTCCCCGGTGTCACCTGCGGCGGAGTCATC
>NZ_JAALDT010000313.1:0-1358 GCF_014144995.1 Dietzia sp. DQ11-71
ATGGCCGCGGCCTCCGCCGGGTACCGCCACGGGCGGGCGCAGAACACCGCCATCATCACCGCGCGTCCGGCGGCCCGCTCGGTCAGGGCCGGGGTGTGGCGGCCGATCCGGCCCGCCGCCCGGCGGAGACTCCGGAAGACGCTCACCGTGTAGCGCCACTCGGCGTGCGAGCGGAAGAACCCGGCGGGCGACAGCGCGGTGACGCTGCTCGCCAGTCCGCGGGCGCCGAGCTCCAGCGCGAGGAAGCCCCCCAGGGAGTTGCCGGCGATGTGGGGGCGCTCCCCGGCCGGGACGACCTCCTCCAGGAGGCCGACGAGCTCGGAGACGTAGTAGTCGAGCACGTCGCCGGTGTCTGGCAGATCCGCGGACCTGCCGTGGCCGGGCAGGTCCACGACCACCACGCGGAAACGGTCCGCGAGCAGCGGCACGACCGGATCCCAGGCGTGCGCCCGGTGGCACACGCCGTGCAGTAGGACGATGGTCGGGCCGGCCCCGGTGATCTGGTGATACAAACCCATGCGATCAGTATCCACCCCGGGACGAGGTGGCGCCCCATGACGGGAGAAGTTCGGCCTAGATTCGGTGCCGCGAGGCTTCCGGGGCGGAAGCCGGTGTCGAGGGAGCAGGGTCATGGAGACGACGACGAGCGATCCGGCGATACGGGAAGGTGAGCCCGGGCGGGGACTCGCCGAGAAGTTCCGACCCATCCTGTTGCGCCTGGACCTGCTTGTCCGCCGGCAGAGCACCCAGTACGCGCTGAGTCGCGCGCAGACCTCGATCCTGCACACCCTGGCCTGCCACGGGAGGCTGCGGATGTCGGACCTCGCCCGACTCGAGAACGTCCGCGTACCGACCACCAGCAATTCGGTGAGCGTCATCGAGGCCATGGGGTACGTCGAGCGCGAACCCGACGCCTCCGACCGACGCGGGGTCTGTGTCCGCCTCACCGACCTCGGTCGGGCCCGCATCGAACAGGTCCTCGCCGATCGTGACCGGGACTTCGCCGAGCGGATGTCCTATCTGAGCCCCGAACACCGCGATCTGCTCTCCTCGGCGGTGCCCGCCCTCACCGCCCTCCTCGACGCCTTCGACGGCGATGTCGACGCCCTTCCCGACTCTCAGCAGTCCGACCCGCAGCACTCCGACGCCCCCCGGTCCGTCTAGCCTCGGGGCATGAGCACGGTTCTCGTCACCGGCGCCTCCCGCGGGATCGGGGCGGCGACCGCCCGCACGCTGTCCGCCCACCACGACCTGGTCCTCGTGGGCAGGGACGTCGACGCGCTGCGGGCCGTGGCCGCTGACTGCCGCTCAGCCCGGGTGGTGGAGGCCGACCTCACCACCGGCGACGGGGTCGCGCG
>NZ_JAALDT010000314.1:0-9007 GCF_014144995.1 Dietzia sp. DQ11-71
TCGGCGCGACGCTCGGCGATCGAGTAGTCCTCGACCTCATCAGCGCCAGTGCCGTGGCCAGTGGTCGCGCCGCCAGTCCCAGCGCCCGCGGTGTCGGTCTCGGCTTGGGTGTTGGCGGCGGCTTGGGCGTCGGCGTACTTGTGGTCTTTCACGCGCTGGTCGAGGGCCTCGGCCAGGACGGCCGCTTCCTCGGTGGCCAGGATCGCCGAGACGCTGGACATGCCGTCGACGCCCTTGTGGAACCGCACCCCGCGGGTGCGGGCCGCTTCCTGACGGCGCAGGCGGATGCCGTTCGCGTCGTAGCGGGCGATGATCGCATCGACGTTGCCGCGGATGGCTTTCTCGCCCATGCGCACCCCGCCCTCGATCGCGGCGAGGTACTCCTCGACGACCTGCCGCTGCACCGCCTCGAGCACATCGACGTGGACGGTGGCCATCTGCGAGGCCAGGATCTTCGCGGCCTGCAGATCCAGCCGCCCCTGCGCCATCGCGGACAGGATCGCCGGATACCGCAGGTGCAGATCGAGGGCGAAGGTGATCATCCGTTCGGCCCGGCCCGTCGAGATCGCCATCGCCGACACCACGTACCCGGCCGCGACATCGATCGGATCGAGCACGGCATGACCGGGCCGACACTCACCGCCGCCCGCCCCGGACTCCTCCCGGCGCTGGCATTCGACAAACAACTCGTAACAGGCCACGAACCGGCGCGCCGCCGCACGATTCTCGCCCATCCACCCCTCACGCGCCGCCGCCCGCAACCCCGACAGCGACACGGGCGCCGCGGAACCGGCGCCGCCACCAGACGAGGAGGGGCCACCGGACGCGGCGTCTGCGTTACCGCCCATGTGCTCCACCCCCTGCCCGTCTGGTTGGTATCGAATCTGTGTTCTATGATACGCACACACATTCGACCGAGCAAGGGTTTTCCCCCGACGCACCGGAGGATCACAGGAGACGCGCCGGGGGTCGAGCAGCTAGGCCGAATCGCGCGGTTCCGGGCCGACGACAGCGAAGAGCATGGCGGTGAACTGCCCGTCGGTGTCGACTTGACGACGGTGGAGGCGGAGCCGACGGGGGAGCAGGGGGCGGCCGGAGCCGAGGACCACCGCGCACTGGTGGATCCACACCCGGTCGAGCAGGCCGAGATCGGCGAACTGGCCGGCGAGGTCGCCTCCACCGACCACCCAGACGTCCCGCCCCGCCGCGGCCTCGACGAGGCGGGGGTGCAGGTCGGCGACATCGCCGGCGAAGAACTCCACGCCGTCGACGGGGTCGAGGTCCCGGTGGGTGACGACCCAGGTGGGCTGTGAGTACGGCCAGACGAACGGTTGGCCGTCCTTGGTGAGATCCCGGCGGACCCACTCGAAGGTGTTCGCACCGCAGACGATCGAGCCGACGCCGGCGAAGAACCGGTCGAAGTGGAGCTCGGGCGCCGACTCGTCATCGGCCCCGGCAGTCGACCCCGGCGCGGCGCCTCCGGGAGTGGTGAAAAGCCAGGTGAGGCTTTCGTCGTCGTCGGCGATGTACCCGTCGAGGCTCGTCGCGGTGCAGTAGATCGTGGCCATGCTCAAGAATCGCACGGTGGCGCGCGCCGCGCGAGGGGGAGAGGGCCCGTACTCAGCGCCGGCCGCGTGCCTCGCGGTAGATCTCGACCAGGGAGTCCGTGGAGGAATCGAAGGTGGGGCCCGGGTGGGTGTCGGCGGTGAGCGCGCCCAGCAACTCGCCGGCCTGGGCCTTGCCCAGCTCGACGCCCCACTGGTCGAACGCGTTGATGCCGAGGACCGCGGCCTGGGTGAACACGATGTGCTCGTACAGGGCGATGAGCTGGCCGAGGACGCCCGGCGAGAGGGACGGCGCGAGGATCGTGGTGGACGGCCGGTTCCCGGGCATGACCTTGTGCGGCGCGAGGGTCGGGTCGACGCCGTCGGCGAGGACCTCCTCCTCGGTCTTGCCGAACGCCAGGACCCGCGACTGCGCGAACAGGTTGGCCATGAGCAGGTCGTGCATGGACACCGCGTCCGACCCGTCGGTGGGGTGGGCGTCCAGGTCCGTGCCCGGGCGGGCGATCCCGATGAAATCGACGGGAACCAGCTGGGTGCCCTGGTGGAGGAGCTGGAAGAACGCGTGCTGGCCGTTGGTGCCGGGCTCGCCCCAGTAGACCTCGCCGGTGGGGTAGGTGACATCGGAGCCGTCGAGCCGGACCGACTTGCCGAGCGACTCCATGGTCAGCTGCTGCAGGTAGGCCGGGAACCGTCGGAGGTCCTGGGCGTAGGGGATCACGGCCTTGGACTGCGACCCGAGGAAGCACGTGTACCAGATCCCCAGCAGCGCCATGAGGACCGGTGCGTTGTGCTCGGGCGCCTCGGTGGCGAAGTGCTCGTCCATCGTGTGCAAGCCCTCGAGCAGTTCGATGAACGCCGGTGGCCCCACCGTGATCATCACCGACAGCCCGATGGCGGAGGAGACGGAATATCGTCCACCGACCCAGTCCCAGAACTCGAACATGTTGTCCGCCGCGATGCCGAAGTCGGCGACCTTCTCGGCGGCGGTGGAGACGGCGACGAAGTGCGAGGCGATCGCGTCCTCGGAGCCGAGGGCCTCCACGAAGTGCCGGCGCGCCGCGTGCGCGTTGGCCATGGTCTCCTGGGTGGTGAACGTCTTGGAGGCGACCACCACCAAGGTCGTTGCCGGGTTGATCTCCGCGAGGGTGGCCGAGAGGTCGGCGGGGTCGACGTTGGAGACGTACCTGGCGCTGATGCCGGCCGTCCGGGACTGCCGCAGGGCGCTGTCGACCATCACCGGGCCAAGGTCGGAGCCCCCGATGCCGATGTTGAGCACCGTGTCGATCCGCTCGCCCGTGTGTCCGGTCCACTCGCCGAAGCGGACGCGGTCGGAGAAGTCGGCCATGCGTGTGAGTACCGCGTGGACGTCGGCCACCACGTTCCGGTCGTCGACGACGAGTTCGGCATCGGGCGGAAGACGGAGCGCAGTGTGGAGAACCGCGCGGTCCTCGGTCGTGTTGATGCGGTCGCCCCGGAACATCGCGGCCCGCTGCGCCGGCAGCCGGGCGGCGTGGGCGAGTTCGAGCAGGGCGGACAGGATCTCGTCGGTGACCAGATGTTTGGACAGGTCCACGTGCAGATCGCCCGCGGTGACCGACATCCGGCGGCCGCGGTCCGGGTCGGCGTCGAACAGCTCCCGCAGAGACACCTCGCCGATCGACGGAACCAGGTTCTCCACCGCTGTCCACTGCTTCGTCGTGCTGATGTCGGTCATGGCTTCGAGGCTAACCGGGAATAACGGCGGGCCGCGGGCCGTTCCGGCGATGTGACCCCCGTAGTTTCTCCCGACGCCCCCATCGCCCGCCAGGCCGAGCGACTCATCGAGCTCGGCGTGCCCGAGCTCGCCGGAATCACGGCCGACCAACTGCGGGCCCACGCCCGCGCCCTGCCTGCCGGACCCGGTGACAGCGAAGGCGGTGGCGGGTCCGTGCTGGCCGTCCACCCGTCCCTGGTGCCCACCGCGCGACTGGCCACCCTCATGCGCCGCCACGGTAAGGCGGGCTTCGTCGTCGTCGACATGACCGACCTGGCCGAGTTCGTGCCCACCGACGACGTCCACGTCCCGGACGCCCCGTTATACCTGGTGGGGGACGTGACACGCGACGACGACATGCTGGACTGGACGCCCACCGACGCCCACACCGAGATGGGCGCCCGGGGTCGTACCCCGCTCACCGTTTCCGAGGGGATCAGCTGGCTGCTTCAGCGCCCCGACCTACTGGAGCCCGGGAAGTGCTTCATGTGCATCGGCTCACGCAAACCCAAGAAGGGCGGCGGGCTGGACTCGCGGACGCCCGCACTGTGGATCAGTGGCGGGACGGGCCGCGACGGCAAGCAGAACAAGGGCGCGCCCAAGGTGGGATGGTGCTGGGCGAACAATCACCACACCTGGCTGGGCTTCGCGTCCACGGCGGGCAGGGTCGGGCCGGAAGAGTAGCCGGGGCCCTGGTTGTCAGTACAGCTAGTAGCCCAGGCGGCCCCGGCCGAGACGCAGCAGCATGCCGGCGAGGGTCTGCCCTTCCTCGCCGAGCGAGGAGAACCGCTCGTACACCTTGAGCTCCCGGGTGTGGACGAGCTTCGTGCCGCCCGACTTCATGCGGGTGCGGCCGATGCGCTTGGAGATCTCGCTGCGGCGGACGATCGCATCGAGGATCTCGGCGTCCAGGCGGTCGATCTCCAATCGCAGTTCCTGGATTTCGGACTCTGACAGCGGGTCGTCGGTGCCGGCGGGATCGATGCTCATGACCGAATTATCCCACTGCGCCCCGAACCGGACGAATGACCGTCTAATGTTTCCGCCCGTGGAAGATATCAACACGTTTCTCGCCGACATCGGATCGGTGATCTGGGGACCGTTCGTCCTCATCCCGCTGCTGCTGGGCACCGGCCTGTTCCTGACGATCCGGCTGCGGATGCTGCAGTTCCGCAAGCTGGTCCCCGCCCTCAGGCTGGGGCTGCTGAAACGGAAGGACGACGGCGGCGAGGGTGACATCTCGCAGTACCAGGCGCTGACCACCGCCCTGGCCGCGACCGTCGGCGTGGGCAACATCGTCGGTGTCGCCACGGCCATCGCGCTGGGCGGACCGGGTGCCCTCTTCTGGATGTGGATCACCGCGCTCGTCGGCATGGCGTCCAAGTACTCCGAGGCGTTCCTCGGTGTGCGCTTCCGCGTCACCGACGCCCGCGGCGAGCAGTCCGGCGGCCCGCAGTACTACCTGCACCGGGGGTTCGCGGAACTCTTCGGGCGCACCGGCGGCAGGATCGGCCTCGTCCTCTCCGTCGTGTTCGCGGTGTTCGCCGTCCTGGCCAGCTTCGGCATCGGCAACATGACCCAGGGCAACGCGGTGGCCACCCAGCTGGACAACTCGTTCGGCGTCCCGCACGTCACCACCGGCATCGTGATGTTCGTCCTCACCGGCGCGGTCCTCCTCGGCGGAATCAAGGCGATCGGCCGCGTCACCGCCGGGTTCGTGCCGCTGATGATCGTGCTCTACCTCGTCGGCGGGACCGTCGTGCTCGTGGTCAACGCCGGCCAGATCCCGTCGGCGTTCGGCCAGATCTTCTCGGACGCGTTCACCGGCACCTCGGCGGTCGGCGGCTTCGTCGGCTCGGCGATCCTCTACGCCATCCAGATGGGTGTCGCCCGCGGCATCTTCTCCAACGAGTCCGGCATGGGATCCGCCGCCATCGCTGCGGCGGCGGCCAAGACCACCCACCCCACCCGGCAGGGCCTGGTGTCGATGACCCAGACGTTCATCGACACCATCATCGTCGTGACGTTCACCGGTCTGGTGCTGGTGACCACGGGTGTGTGGCAGGAGGGCAGCGACAGCGCCGGGACGATGACCGCAGACGCCTTCGGCTCCGCGATCCCCGAGGGCGACAAGCTGGTGGCGGTGTCCATCGCGTTCTTCGCCTTCTCCACCATCCTCGGCTGGTCGTACTACGGCGAGCGCTGTATGGAGCGGCTCGTGGGCGCGCGCGGCGTCATCCCGTACCGCATGGTGTTCACCTGTGTGGTGTTCGTGGGGGCGGTCACCGAACTCGAGGTGGTGTGGAACTTCGCCGACGTCATGAACGGCCTCATGGCCATCCCCAACCTCATCGGCCTCCTGGTCCTCTCCGGCCTCATCGTCCGCGAGACGCGCCACTACCTGGACAACGACCCCGGCCTGACCGCCACGGCGTCCCAGGTGAAGGAGTTCACGGGGGCCGGTCAGCGCTGAGCCCGGGGTGTCGGACCGGGTGGGTAGATTGGACCCACGATGACCGACACCGCACACGCTTCCGCCCGACCGACCACGCCCCACTCGCCCCTTTTGGACGGGCTCAACCCACAGCAGGCCGCCGCGGTCACACACCGCGGCGGCCCGTTGTTGATCGTGGCCGGCGCGGGCTCGGGCAAGACCAGCGTGCTCACGCGGCGGATCGCGTACCTGCTGGCCGAGGGTGGCGCGCACCCGGGGCAGATCCTGGCCATCACGTTCACCAACAAGGCGGCCGCCGAGATGCGCGAGAGGGTCGCCACACTGGTCGGCCCGCACGCCGAGCGGATGTGGGTGGCGACGTTCCACTCGATCTGTGTGCGGATCCTCCGCGCCCAGTCCGCGCTGCTCGGGACGCGGAACTCGAACTTCACGATCTACGACTCGGACGACTCCCGGCGGCTGCTGGGGATGATCGCCAAGGAGCAGCAGCTCGAGGTCAAGAAGTTCACCCCCCGGATGCTGGCCACGGCCATCTCCAACCACAAGAACGAGTTGCGCGAGCCGTCCGAGGCGATGGACCGGGCGATGGAGGACTCCGACCGCACCGGGCAGACCGTCGCGGCCGTCTACACGGAGTACCAGTCGAGGTTGCAGGCGGCCAACGCCTTCGATTTCGACGATCTGATCGGGGAGACGGTCGCGCTGCTGCGTGCCCACCCCGAGGTCTCGGCGTACTACCGGCGGCGGTTCCGTCACGTCATGGTGGACGAGTACCAGGACACCAACCACGCCCAGTACGTCCTGGTGCGCACGCTCGTCGGCGGGGCGGCCGGGAACGACGACGAGGTGGGCGTCCCCCCGGCCGAACTCTGCGTTGTCGGTGACGCCGACCAGTCGATCTACGCGTTCCGCGGGGCCACGATCAGGAACATCGAGGACTTCGAGCACGACTACCCCGATGCACGTTCCATCCTGTTGGAGCAGAACTACCGTTCCACGCAGACCATCCTCACGGCCGCCAACGCCGTGATCTCGCGCAACCCGGGCCGCCGGGAGAAGAACCTGTGGACCTCCGAGGGCGCGGGTGAGCTGTTGGTCGGCTACGTGGCGGACAACGAGCACGACGAGGCGAGGTTCATCGCCGGGGAGATCGACAGGTTGGTCGACTCGGGTGAGGCCTCCTACTCCGACATGGCCGTGTTCTACCGGACCAACAACTCCTCCCGCGTGGTCGAGGACGTGTTCGTCCGACTGGGCCTGCCCTACAAGGTCGTGGGCGGCACCCGGTTCTACGAGCGCAAGGAGGTGCGCGACATCGTCGCCTACCTCAAGGTGCTGGGTAACCCGGACGACACCGTGGCGCTGCGCCGGATCCTCAACACCCCCCGACGAGGGATCGGGGATCGTGCCGAGGCGTGCGTAGTGGTCCACGCCGAGCAGCGGGGGATCGGGTTCGGCCGCGCGTTGCGGGACGCGGCCGAGGGAAAGGTGGCGCTGCTGCCGACGAGGTCCGTCAAGGCGATCGCCGGGTTCGTGCAGATGCTCGACGACCTGCGGGGGCGGCTGGACGGCAGCGGTCACGCCGCCGGGGAGGACTCGGCGCCCGATGTCGGGGCACTGGTGGAGGCCGTGCTGGAGAGCACCGGCTACCGCGCCGAGCTGGAGGCGTCCAACGATCCGCAGGACGCCGCCCGGTTGGACAACCTCAACGAGCTCGTCGGCGTGGGCCGGGAGTTCTCCTCGGAGGCCGCACTGCAGCGCTCCGCGCGGGAGCAGGGCTTCGGGATCGAGGACGCCGGGGAGGCCGCGGGTGCGGTGCCCGACCAGACGGATGCCGACCTCGACGAGGGTTTGGCGGAGCCCGGGTCGCTGGCGGCGTTCCTCGAACGGGTCTCGTTGGTCGCCGACGCCGACCAGATCCCGGACGAGGATCAGGGTCAGGTCACTCTCATGACCCTGCACACCGCCAAGGGGCTGGAGTTCCCGGTGGTGTTCCTCATCGGCATGGAGGACGGACTCTTCCCGCACATGCGGGCGCTGGGGGACCCGGCGGAGCTGTCCGAGGAGCGCAGGCTCGCCTACGTGGGGATCACGCGCGCCCGCAAGCGCCTGTATCTGACCCGCGCGATGATGCGCTCGTCCTGGGGGCAACCCATGACCAATCCCGGGTCGCGGTTCCTGGAGGAGATCCCCACCGAGGCGATCGAATGGCAGCGCGAGGAGCCGGCCGGTGGTGGCGGTGTCGGGGATGACGACTCGTACGTCCCGCGCCGCCGCTTCGGAGGCGGCTCGGGCGGCTACGGTTCGGGCGGGTACGGCTCAGGTGGAGCCGGGTCCGCGAGTGGACGGTCGTCCGGGATCCCCCGCGCGAAGGCGTCCGCCCCCGCCCTCGAGCTGGCGCCGGGGGACCGGGTCACCCATGACAAGTACGGACTCGGCAAGGTGCTGTCCTGCGACGGCAGTGGGCCGCGGGCCACTGCGACGATCGACTTCGGTGCGTCGGGCAAGGTCCGGCTGATGCTCATCGGGGGCGTCCCCATGCAGAAGCTCTAGAGCAGAGGCGTCATGGCGCCGCCGGGGCCGGGCCTCTCGGACAATCGAGTGGGCCCGGCCGGAACAGGTCGAACTGTCAGCTACCGAAGGCGGAGGCGACGCTGCCCGCGAGCACGTCGAGACCGTGCTCGGCCAGCCAGATGACGGGATCGACGTGCTGCTGGCCGTCGTTGACGAGCACCTCGAAGTGCAGGTGGGTGCCGGTCGAGAAACCGAGGTTGCCCATGCCGGCGATCTTCTGACCGGCGTAGACGCGCTGGCCCTTCTGGACGTCGACGGTCTCCATGTGGCCGTAGACCGTCATGGTGCCGTCGTCGGACATGATCCGAACCCAGTTGCCGTAGCCCTGGGCGGGGCCCGCGTCGACCACGACGCCGTCCGTGGCAGCCAGGATGGGCGTGCCGTTGACGTTGGCGATGTCGATGCCCGAGTGCATCACGCCCCACCGCATCGCATAGGGGGAGGTGAACGCGCCGATCGCGGGGATGACGACCTTCGGCCGTCGCGCCTGCTCCTCGGCGATCTCGCGCTGGGCGTTGATCTCGGTGCCCGCGTACAGCATCGTCGAGCTGATGTCATCGGTGGACGAGCCGTCGGCAGCGGCCGGCACGACGACCGGCGCCGGGGCCGAGGGCGTCGCCGGCGCCGAGGTCGACGGTGCACTGGGCGCGGAGGTGGCGG
>NZ_JAALDT010000315.1:0-1534 GCF_014144995.1 Dietzia sp. DQ11-71
GGCCGGGTGGCTCGAGGCGCTCCGCGAGGCGGGCGCCGCGGGCAGGGAGGTCCGGCTCGCCGACAGGCCGTAGAGGCCCTTCGGCTGGCCGTTCAGGCCCGGTGGCCGGCCGTTCAGACCCGGCGGCTGAGCCCCGGCACGTCGATGATCACGCCGTCGGCGTCGACCGTCGCGCTGGTCGACGCGGTGGCGGTGATGCCGTGGACCTGCTCGTCGTCGCTGGAGAGGGTGACCGTGTCCTCGGTGACGTCGAGCGTCATGGAATCCACCGACAACACCCGCACGTCCTCGGAACCCGGCTGTGCGTGCAGACCCAGGCGACGGATCATGACGCTGGCGAAGAAGACGCTGTAGGTGATGTCCACGTCCACCACGCCGTCGCCGCCCACGCGGGAGCGGGTGCCGGAGGAGTCCTCGAGCAGCCAGGCCCCCTCGTCGTCGCAGACCAGGTCGATCGTGCGCTCGTACTCCTCCGTGGTGAGGGTCAGCCACACCCGGCGCAGGGTCGTGTCGGCGCCGAGTTGAGCCTCGTACTCCACGGTGAAGGCGGGGTTGTCCGCGCCGGCGGCGGCGACGATCCGACCGCGGGCGCGGGTGGAATCACCCTTGGGGACGACCCTGACCTGCTCGATCAGTCTGCCGTTCTCGGATATCCACGTGTACATACGGGTGACCGAGGCGCGGTGCGCTTCGGCCTGCGGCGAGGACGTCTCAGAAGCGTTCACAGCCTCCACGGTAGGAAAATCTCCACCAAAACGCACATCTGAGTCCCGTTAACCTCCTGCCCACCACCCGTCACACAGGCGGATCCGGCCCCCGGACGGCCCCAAGGGGACCGGACGGCCCTGAGGAGGAACTGAGGGCCCGGGACGGCTGCGGGCGCCGCCAGCCCGCTGGACGGGCTCAACGCCGCCGCAGGTCGACCCGCGCGCGGCGCCACGGGTACAGGGTGACGTTGCGGGACCGCGGCCACTCGCGACCGCTGCCCACCGGCTCCAGGCGGTACCGCTCCAGCACCTGGCGCAGGATGACCTGGCCCTCCATCATCGCGAACGAGGCCCCGATGCAGCGGCGCGCGCCGCCGCCGAAGGGCAGCCACTCGGTCGGCGTGGGCACCTCGCCGAGGAACCTCCCCGGGTCGAAGTCACGGGGTCCCGCGTAGGTGGCCGCGGAGCGGTGGGCCAGGACGATCGACGGCGAGATCGTCACTCCCCGCGGGTAGGTCCGCCCGCCGACGGTGGCCGGCTCCTGCAGCTCCCGCATCACCATCGGCACCACCGGATGCAACCGAAGGACCTCCTTGAGCACGGCGTCGAGGTACTCCGACCCGCCCTCGGCGATCTCGGCCACACACCGGTCCTGGACGTCCGGGTGGCGGGCCAGTTCCAGCATCGACCACGCCATCGCCGTGGCCGTGGTCTCGTGCCCGGCCGCCACGAGGGTCATGAGCTGGTCGCGCAGCTCCTGGTCCGACAGCCCCTGCGCGTCGGCCGCCGAGGCGCGGACGAGCAGTGCCAGGAGGTCCCGCCGCTCG
>NZ_JAALDT010000316.1:0-5929 GCF_014144995.1 Dietzia sp. DQ11-71
CGCCGACGGGGCCACGCCCTCTCACGCCGGGGCCGCGTCCGCCTCCGCCGGCGCGGCGCTCGCATCGCCCGCCGAGTCCGCCGAGTCCATCTGGTCCGCGCGCCTGCGTAAGCGCACCGCCGCTCTGTGGGTCGTGTGGTTCGGGATCAACTTCTCCTACTACGGCGCCTTCATCTGGCTACCCAGCCTGCTCGTCTCTCAGGGCTTCGATCTGGTGAAGTCGTTCGGCTACACGCTCATCATCACCCTCGCCCAGCTGCCGGGGTACGCGGTGGCGGCGTGGCTCATCGAGATCTGGGGTCGGCGGGTCACGCTCGCGGTGTTCCTCACCGGTTCGGCGGTGGCGGCCGGACTGTTCGGCCTGGCGGACTCCCCGGCCACGATCATCGCCGCCGGCATGGCGCTGTCGTTCTTCAACCTCGGCGCGTGGGGAGCCCTGTACGCGATCGGCCCGGAGCTCTACCCCACCTCGACCCGCGGGTCCGGCACCGGCGCCGCGGCGGCGTTCGGGCGGATCGCCTCGATCATCGCGCCACTGCTCGTGCCGCTCCTGCTCGATCTGGGCGACACTGTGATGGTCTTCGGGGTCTTCGCCGCGGCCTTCGTCGTCGCCGCCCTCGCCGCCTTCACCCTCCCGGAGCGCAAGGGTTACGCACTCGAGGACACCTGACCGCAGACGCCTGGCGCCCGCACCACACGCCCCGCCCGCGCCCGGAGGGACGGATCAGCCCCGGTTCTCGCGCCCGTCACCCAGCTCGCGGATGCGGTCCTCCGCTGCGCGCAGCCGGTCTTCGCGCGCCTTCTGATCAGCCTTCTTGATCTTCTCGTAGGTCTTCTCGTCCGAATCGGTGAAGCGCAGGATCGCCCGCGGTGCGCCCAGCGTGACGATCATCGTCGGCCACACCATCCATGCGTACTGCCAGCCCACGATGAACTGCAGGACCAGGAACGCGATCATGGTGACGCCAAAGACGATCCCGTCGAGCGACTCGACCAGCTTGCCGCGCTTACGGAGGTCGTCCAGGTCGGCGTCGGGGTCGCGGGTGGCGGGAGCCGAGGACTGCGTGGGAGATAAGGACGACGACGACGAGGCAGGCATCAGCTCGCCGCGCCCGGCGGCCGCCGACTGGACGATCATGCCGTCGACCGAGGTCAGGGGGGTGCCGCCGGGCAGATCGCGAAACGAGCCGTGCAACTGACCCAGCGTGCGGGCGGCAGCCACGTCGCCGGAGCGGGCGTGGAAGTCGGGATCGTCGAGTCGGCCGGACGCGTAGTGGTCCCCGAGCGCAGTGAGGGCGTGCAGCCGCTCGGCATCGGAGAGCAGGAGATCGTCCGGGTCGGTCATGGGCTCAGGGTAGAAGGGAACGACGCCGGGCGCGACAGGGGATCGTCCCGATCCGCATCATCGGGCTACTGCCCCGAACCCGCTCGACGCGGCGGGGCGGGGGGCGCATCAGCTCCCAAGGTCGGCGATGTCCCAGGCCCACATGGTCAGAGACGTGATCGTCTCGACCGGGGCGTTCATCCGGGACAGCCCGTCGACGAGGTTCATCACGGCCGTGGAGATCGGGCCGAGGAAAGCAGGGTGTGGCATGACGATGCTCCTGACGTGAGCGAGTCGGGTCCGGGGTTACAGGCCGAGACCGAGTTCCATGACGCCGATGGCCATGTCGTACAACACATGGGCGAGCGGCTCCGCGGGGGTGTCGACGAGGAAGTCGATCGGAGCCATGAGCGAGCCGGAAACAGGGCCGAGAACTGAGGGATCCATGGGGGCCTCTCGTGCGGGTAGGGGGACGCGGAGCGTATAGACGACAACCGCCTTACGGTCCACCACACCACAGATTTCGAAGGAAACTATTACATTCGCATCACACTTCCCACCGTGTCTGTCACATCGGGCCGGCCTCGTGCGTCGAAGAGACATGAGCACACCACGACGCAGTACCGAACAGCGCAAACAGGTCAGCGCGGGCGCGATGGCACCCATGCTGGCACTCGAGGCCTACTCGCGGGCGCGGGTCTCCCGTGAGGACAGCCACCTCGTCCGGCTCCGCGTCTCGGCGGTGAACGGCTGCCGCTACTGCCTGGCCATGCACCGACGCGACGCCCGCAAGGACGGCTGGAGTGAGACCCGCATCGCGGTCGCCGAGACGTGGCCCGCCCACGCCGAGGAACTGTCCCCGGCGGAGCGGGCGGTCCTCGCGTTTGCGGACGCCGTCACCCACATCGACGGTGAGGACTCCGTGCCAGACGAGGTGTGGGACGAGGTGGCCCGCCACCGGGGCGAAAGCGGGGCTGGACAGCTCGTAATGGAGATCGTCACGATCAACGCATGGAACCGGATAGCGATCGCCACCCGCAAGGATCCGGCGACGCTGCGAGGCCTCGTCCCGAGCGACCTGGAACCGACGACCCGGCCATGACAGTGGCGCCACCGGCCAGCACGGCGCTGCCGGACCGCGCCGCGCTGGAGCGGGTGCGGGGCCGACTGCTCGGGGTGGGCTACCGCATCACCGGGACCTGGGCCGACGCCGAGGACGCCGCTGACGAGGCACTGGCGCGGTGGGTGGCGCTCGATCCGTCGTCCGCGCCCCGGAACGTCGACGCGTGGCTGACCACCGTGGCGACGCGGCTGTGTCTGGACCGGCTGCGCAGGCGCAAGCGGGAGGACTACGCGGGCGAGTGGCTGCCCGAGCCCGTCGACACCGCCCTGCTGCCGGCGGACCGGGCCGAGCGCCGCGACGATCTGCGGATCGCCGTGCTGCTGGCCTACGAACAGCTGGGCCCGGATGAGCGCGCGGCGTTCGTCCTTCGTGAGGCGTACGACCTGCCCTACGCCGAGATCGCCGACACCCTGGGCGCGGCTGTGGCCACCGTCCGCCAGTGGGTGAGCCGGGCCCGGCACCGCCTGGAGTCCGACCTGCGTCCACCCGAACCCGCCTCGGACGCGGTGATCTCGACCCTGGTGGAGGCCGTCCTGGCCGGCGATCTTCCGCAGACGATCGCCGCCCTCACCGCCGATGCCCGCGTGATCTCGGACGGCGGCGGCAAGGTCAATGCCGCCCGGCGGGACATCGTGGGGGCCCGTAAGTGTGCGTACTTCCTCATCAAGGCCACGGAATTCTCGGGCGGGATGATCGCGCCCGTCGAGGTCAACGGCGAGTTCGCGCTGGCGGTCCTCGCCCGCGGGGTCCTGCGGGTGGCGCAGGTCGGCGTGGTCGACGGCCAGATCTCACGCCTCTACTTCCACAGCAACCCGGACAAGCTCACCCGGCTGGCACTGCCCGAGGGGTTCGCGCCGGCCTGACGGTTCTAGGCTGGCGCCGGCACCCACATCGCCATCTCGCTCCCGCCGGGCTCACGGAAATGGAAACGGCGGCCACCGGGAAAGTCGAACGGCCCGAACGTCACCATGCCACCGGCGGCCTCGACCTGCTCGCGGGCCTCGTCGAGGTCCGGCACGCGGATCACCATGAGCGGGGCGGGGGAC
The DNA here is from genome assembly GCF_014144995.1 of Dietzia sp. DQ11-71. NCBI lineage: Bacteria > Bacillati > Actinomycetota > Actinomycetes > Mycobacteriales > Dietziaceae > Dietzia > Dietzia sp. DQ11-71. Next base: position 3,494 of record NZ_JAALDT010000316.1, read on the forward strand.
TGCTCGTCGTCGTCCCCCTGCACGCCCACGTCGATGCCCCCGCCGACCAGGCATGCGTACGACTCCCCGTACACGGTGGGTTCCCAGCCGCAGACCGTCGCGAGGAACTCGCTCGTGGCGGACATCGAGGTACTGGGGAACTCGACCAGCGTGATTTCGAGAGGGATCCGTGGCATACCGCCGACGTTACGAGTGTTGACGCCGTTCAGTAACGACTTCGCGCACCAACTGTGGCCGACGCGGCGGTCGGGATTACCCTCGCGGCATGGTCTCGACGATTCCGGGGGTCCTGTCCTCAGGCGCGCAGGCAGCCCGGGCGTTCACCTACAGTTCCCCGGCCCGCTCGGCGCTCCTGGCGTTCGCCGCGGCGATCGCGGTCTTCACGGTGCTGCTGATGATGCCCTGGGCCACCTCCTCGGGAGAGCACGCACACCTGCACGACGCGGTGTTCACCGCCACCTCCGCCGTGTCGGTGACCGGCCTGACCACCGTCGACACCGCGACCCACTGGTCCACGGCCGGGCAGGTGGTGATCCTGGCGGGCATCCAGGTCGGTGGCCTGGGGATCGTCACGATCTCCTCCCTGTTGGCACTCTCGGTGACCCGGCAGTTCGGGGTGCGTACCCGGCTGCTCGCCCAGACGGGCGTGTCGGCGGGTGGACTGGGCGAGGTCCGATCATTGATCAAGACCATCGTCGTCTCGTCCGCCCTGGTGGAACTCGTGATCGCGCTCATCCTCGCGCCCCGGTTCATCGCCCAGCAGGGCACGTTCGGGGACGGGCTGTGGCGCGCGGTGTTCTACGCGGTGTCGGCGTTCAACAACGCCGGGTTCGTCCTCCACCCCGACGGCCTGGCTTCGGTGGCCGACGACCCGGTCGTGTTCTGGGCGCTGATCTGCGCCGTGTTCCTGGGCAGTCTGGGTTTCCCCGTCCTGTTGGTGCTGTGGAAGCACCAGTGGCACCTGGGACGCTGGAACCTCCACACCCGCCTCACGGTCGAGGTCAGCGTGCTGCTCATGCTCGTCGGCGCCCTCGGGTTCGCCGCGCTCGAGTGGAGCAACGGGGCCACCCTCGGTGGCGAGGGCGTGGTCGACAAACTGCAGCACTCGGTGTTCGCCTCGGTGATGATGCGCTCCGGGGGTTTCGCCATCATCGACCCCGTCGACACGACGGCGTCGACCATGCTCATCACCGACGCCCTGATGTTCGTGGGGGGCGGTTCGGTCTCGACCGCCGGCGGCGTCAAGGTCACCACCCTGGCCGTCATCTTCCTGGCCTTCCTCGCCGAGGCCCGGGGCCGGGAGGACGCCACGGCACACGGGCGCGCGCTGCCCACCTCGTCGATCCGGGTCGCGGTGTCCGTGGCCGGGATGGGGCTCACGCTGGTCGCCGGATCCGCCCTGGCCCTGATGATCCTCACCGGTGAGGATCTCGGACGCCCCCTGTTCGAGTCCATCTCCGCCTTCGCCACCTGCGGGTTGAGTTCAGGTCTCAGCGCCGAACTCGAGCCGGCGGGGGTGTACCTTCTGTCCGGGCTGATGTTCGCCGGACGAGTCGGCATCATCACCTTCGCCACCGCGCTGACCATGCGAGCAAAGCGGACCAGGTATCGCCTACCCACAGAGAGGCCGATCATTGGCTGATCGCACCCGTCGCCAGTCCCCAGTCCTCATCATCGGCCTGGGCCGGTTCGGCGTCTCCCTCGCCACCCAACTCGTCGGCCAGGGCCGGGAGGTCCTCGCGGTCGAACGCGACCACGGACTCGTCCAGAGGTACGCCGACTCCCTGACCCACGTGGTGGAAGCCGACGCCACCGACCTCGAGGCGCTCCAACAGCTCGGGGCCCAGGACTTCTCCACCGCCGTCGTCGGCGTGGGCACCTCGATCGAGTCGTCCGTGCTGGTCGCGGTGAACCTCGTCGACCTGGGGATCGACCAGGTCTGGGCCAAGGCGATCAACCAGGCCCACGGCAAGATCCTCACTCGCATCGGATGCGACCACGTGGTGTTCCCCGAGCACGACGCCGGCGTCCGCGTGGCCCACCTGGTGGCCAACCAGATGATGGACTTCATCGAGTTCGACGAGGACTTCGCCATCGTCAAGATGCGGCCACCACGGGACGTCATCGGCAAGTCGATCGACTACTGCCACCCGCGCAAGCGTCACAAGGTCAACATCGTCGGCATCAAGGCCCCGGGAAGCCCGTTCCAGTACGCCCAGCCGGAGACCATCATCGGCCCGGACGACGTCATCATCGTGTCCGGCCACGTCCGCGATCTGGAGCGGTTCGCCGACTTCTCCGAGCGCAAGAGATAACCAGCGCCACGCGCCCGGAGGGCCGGGCCGGGTCGGACCTGCGCCCCGGGCCCGCATCCTGCACCCGTGCCCGGTCCCTGCACCCGTGCCCGGATCAGCGGCGTGCGGCGTCCCAGCGGGC
>NZ_JAALDT010000317.1:0-3285 GCF_014144995.1 Dietzia sp. DQ11-71
TCGCCGACAAGGCGTACTCGTCCGGCACGATCCGCCGCCAGCTCCGCGCCCGTGGAATCACCGCGGCCATCCCCGAGAAGAGCGACACCATCGCCTCCCGCAAACGCCGAGGCTCCCGCGGTGGCCGGCCTCCGAAACTCAACGCCGACCTCTACAAAGACCGCAACGTCGTCGAGCGATCCTTCGCGCAGGCCAAGCAGTGGCGAGCTCTGGCCACCCGATACGACAAACTCGCGATCACCTACCGCGCCGCCGTCACGCTCTGCGCAATCCTGACCTGGCTACGCCAATTAGGAGACACGCCCTAATACGCAGACCTTCCACTAAACGGGCCCTTCACTATGAAGGGCCACTAAACGATGCCGAGCTGTAGTTTCTGCGAACTCACCCTTCCCCAAATTTCCCCCATCTTCGAGGGCACGAGGGTTCTCCACCATGGTCTCGATCGTTCCAGCCTGTCCTGAGTGTCAGCTCGCCAGCGGAAGTTCTTGATCAGACCTCCACCTGATCTCCACACAAATACGCGGGCGTACCGGCCAATGTGGAACTCGACCGGAAGACAGGGGCGTGGTATGGAGTGGGCGAGTGTAACCGTGGTGGCCATTGGCCTGGGCGTGTTCTGGGCCAGCGTGCTCTGCCTCATTGTCGCCCTGACAGGGACCGCTCCCCAGGCGTGAGACACCCAGGGACCAATCGATGGGTGAGCCGGGTTCAACCACCTACCCCACATACCCCATATGGGTATAATTGGAGGTGTTCCAGTGAGCACCAGCAACGAATATGAAGAGGAGAAGATGTCTATCCAGCCTCGCAGTAACCTTCCGTTGGAAGCGATCGCTGAATCCTGCACGTGCTGCTCCACACCCAGACCCTCGGTGCCGATGCCGATCCACGGTCTCCAGACCGACCGCCACGCCTCGCACCCGGCGCCACCACCCCCCAGACACCGGCGGGCCACACGCTCGGGACTGAGAAGTAGCGAAGGACGATCGCGATGATGTGGAACAACGGGATGGGTTCGGGAATGGGCTGGATGTGGATCTTCTGGCTCTTGGTCATTCTGGGCACGGTGGTGGTCACCGTCGTCCTGGCGAAAGCGTTCACCGGCGGCCGGGGCCAGACCGGAGGGCATGAGCATGTCAAAACCGGGGAACGCCCGCGCCAGCCGCGAGAGATCCTGGACGAACGCTACGCCCGTGGAGAGCTAACCACCGAGGAGTACCGGGAGCGACTACACACTCTGGGCGAGGGACGGCAGTGAGCGAGCTGACCCGACGGCAGCTCCTCGCACTGGGTTTGGCAGGGGCCGGCACCGCCGCCGTGGGCGGGGCCGGCCTGTGGTGGACCGTCAGTGAGGGCAACACCACGAACAGTGGTGGCTTCTCCGACGGTGGTGATGACCTTCTCGAGCCGGACGTGGTGGCCAGTCGGGACGGTGTGCTCGATCTGGAGTTGGTCGCCGCCCCCGCCCGGGTCAAGATCGGCGGGCGAAACGCAAACGTGCAGGCGTTCAACGGCACACTCCCAGGCCCCACCCTGCGCGTTCGGGGCGGAGACACGATCCGAGTGGCGATTGCCAACGAACTCGACACCCCGACCAACCTGCACGTACACGGGTTGCACGTCTCCCCCGAGGGCAATGGCGACAACCCCTTCGTCAGCATCTCCCCCGGCGAGTCCTTCGACTACGAAATCGTCCTGCCAAACGACCACCCGCCCGGGACTTTCTGGTACCACCCCCACCACCACGGCCATGTCGCTGACCAACTGGCGGCCGGACTCTACGGAGCGATCGTTGTTGAGGACCCCGAGCCGGTCCCGGTGTCCCGTGAGCGCACCTTGGTCGTCTCCGACATCACCCTCGACGGCACTGGCAACCCGGCTGCCGCGTCCCCGCCCGAGAAGATGATGGGCCGTCAAGGCGAGATAGTGATGGTCAACGGCCAGGTTCGGCCCCGGGCCACCGCTTCGCCGGGAGAGCGAGAGCAGTGGCGGATCGTCAACGCCTGCCCGTCCCGCTACCTGCGCCTGACCCTGGATGGTCAGTCTCTGCGCCTGCTCGGCCGTGACACCGGCCGCCTACCCGAACCTGTCGACCTCACCGAGGTGACGCTGGCTCCCGGAAACAGAGTCGAACTCCTGGTGGACGCTCGCCAGGGCACCTCCACTCTGCTCAGCATCCCGGTGGACCGCGGCGCCATGCCTGGCATGATGGGCGGACCCATGGCCGGTGCGTTCCCGGCGGACGACGAGCCGATCGGTCTGCTCACGCTGGACGTGACTGGGCCCCCGGCGGACGAACCCGATCCCGTGCCCGCAGGACCGGCCCTGCGGGACCTGCGCACCGCACCGGTAACTGCCCGTCGAACCCTGGAATTCGCCATGGGCATGGGCATGGGCCGTGGGATGCGCGGAGCCGAATCGATGATGTCGTTCACCATCAACGGCCGACAGTTCGACGCCGACCGAAACGACATCACGGTCCGCGCCGGAACTGTGGAGGAATGGACCCTGACCAACACCAGCCCCATGGACCACCCAATGCACCTGCACGTGTGGCCCATGCAAGTCCTCGACGACGGCGAGTCACCCACCTGGCAGGACGTGGTCAACATTCCGGCCTTCGGCCGCGTCACCATCCGCGTGGCCTTCGACGACATCGTCGGCCGCACCGTCTACCACTGTCACATCCTCGACCACGAGGACCTCGGCATGATGGGCACGATCCTGGTCCGCTGAACTCGGCGCACCCGACCGCAAGCACACCGCCAACCCCGCCCGACGAGAAGAAAGTACGGTACCGCATGGATCGCAGCGCCCAGTCCTCGAACTCACTGACCCTCACTGGATCCGTTGCGCTCGGGACGGGGGTGATGATCGGGGCGGGCATTTTCGCCCTGGTAGGGCAGGTCGCCGAGCTGGCCGGGGGGTGGATGCCGTGGGCCTTCCTTGCCGGGGCAGTGGTGGTGGCCTTCAGCTCCTACTCCTACATCCGCTACTCAGCCACCAACCCTTCCTCGGGCGGAATCGCGATGCAACTCAAAGCCGCGTATGGACCCGGGGTCGTGGCTGGCTCGGTTTCGCTGTTCATGTACGTGTCGATGATCCTCGCCGAGTCCCTTCTCGGCCGAACCTTCGGTACCTACATGCTGCGACCGTTCGGGATGCAGGACTCCGACGTGTGGGTCCCGGTGCTGGCCGTCCTCGCCATCGCCGGCGCCGCACTGGTGAACCTGGTGGGCAACCAACTAGGGCGTGTCTCCCATAGCTGAGCGGTGACCCGCG
>NZ_JAALDT010000318.1:0-1507 GCF_014144995.1 Dietzia sp. DQ11-71
CCAGACCGGACCAGCCCGGCGGTGCCCCTCTGCTACGCGAGACGCTCGGGACGGTCCTGCGCGGGCTGCGCGGGGAATCCGGTCGGACCCTGCGGGACGTGGCCGACGCCGCCCGCGTGAGCCCCGGCTACCTCTCGGAGATCGAGCGCGGCCGCAAGGAGGCCTCGAGCGAACTGCTCGCCTCCATCTCGGGGGCGCTCGACGTCTCCCTGGGTGAGATCCTCATCCGCGCCGCCCTCGAGGTCTCCCCTCCGGGCACGTTCACCGAGCCGGTGCTCGCCGCCTGACCGCACGCCCGTCACGCCCGGTGGTCGCAACCGTGCGTTGTTCGGTACCGTTGAACAGACCCGTCGTCCGAATCGGCAGAAGGACACTACGCAGCGATGGCCAATCCGTTTACCAAGGCATGGCGCTACCTCATGGCGTTGTTCGATTCGAAGATCGACGAGAAGGCCGATCCCAAGGTCCAGATCCAGCAGGCCATCGCCGATGCGCAGCGTCAGCACCAGCAGCTCTCGCAGCAGGCTGCCGCGGTCATCGGCAACCAGCGCCAGTTGGAGATGAAGCTCAACCGGCAGCTCGCGGAGATCGAGAAGCTCCAGGGCTCCACCCGGCAGGCGTTGCAGATGTCGGAGCAGGCGCGCCAGAAGGGCGACGCGGCCAAGGCCACGGAGTACGAGAACGCCGCGGAGGCGTTCGCGGCCCAGTTGGTCACGGCCGAGCAGAGCGTGGAGGACCTCAAGGGCCTGCACGACCAGTCACTCCAGGCCGCGGCCCAGGCCAAGAAGGCCGTCGAGCAGAACGCGATGGTCCTCCAGCAGCGCGTGGCCGAGCGCACCAAGCTGCTCAGTCAGCTGGAGCAGGCCAAGATGCAGGAGCAGGTCAGCGCGTCCCTGCAGTCGATGTCGGAGATGTCCTCGGGTGGCAACACCCCGAACCTCGACCAGGTCCGCGACAAGATCGAGCGACGCTACGCCAACGCCCTGGGCTCGGCCGAACTCGCACAGAACTCGGTGCAGGGTCGCATGCTCGAGGTCGAGCAGGCCTCGACGCAGATGGCCGGCCACAGCCGCCTCGAGCAGATCCGCGCGTCGATGGCGGAGGGCGGCCAGCTCGGTTCCGGTACCGGCGCCACCGGCCAGCTCGGCCAGGGCCAGTCCGAGTCGGCCGCGCCGCCGCAGCAGCAGCAGGCGCAGACCGAACAGCAGTGATCTCACGGCAACGGGCCGTCGGCGACCACGCCGGCGGCCCGTCGTCGTCCGTAGGGGAGGGCGAGACGTGACCCTGACCGAGTTCCGCGCACGCACCGTGGAGGCCTTCGGTGAACTCCGTGCCGACAGTCTGACCAGATCGCACCATCTCGCGGAGTGTGGCGGGAGGACCGCCCTCGAGGCGATCGACGCCGGCCTCCCCGTCAAGCGCGTGTGGTTGGCGTTGTGCGCCGAGTTCGAGGTACCCGAACAGCTGCACTAGCCCCGCTGATTCACGGGCCGGTGTGACTGCTGCT
>NZ_JAALDT010000319.1:0-2707 GCF_014144995.1 Dietzia sp. DQ11-71
CCGTCGCGGCGGTGGGCGCGCCCGCCGCCGTCGAGGCCGGCGACATCCAGCTCACGCAGAACGCGACCGGCCAGGCCGCGGCGCAGGAGCTCCCGCTCGGCACGGCCGTCAACCTCGACCTCGAGCCCGTCGTCGCCCAGGCTGCCGGCGGAACCATCCCGCCCGGGACGACGGTGCAGGTCACCGGCCTGCCTGACGGTCTGACCCAGAACGGCTGGGTCATCTCCGGCACGCCCACCCGTGCCGGTGAGTACGAGGTTCTCGTCACCGTCTCCAACTCCGGGATCTCGCAGTCGGAGAAGGTCGCCATCACCGTCACCGACGGCACGGACGAGACGGGGGAGGGGGCGACGGCGAGCCCGGCCACCACGAGCCCCGCCACCACCGCGACCACCACGACCGCCACGCAGTCCGATCCCACGCTCTCGGCGGTCCCCGGTGATCCGACCGCCGAGGACGACACCCCCGCCGGCGATGAGGGTGACGGAACGGGCGACGGTGACGGCACCGGTGAGGGCGCCGACGAGGCGACCGGGGACGACGACGACGAGGTCGGCACCACCCCGGACCTGTGCGCGGTCATCGGGGACGGGCAGATGGACGGTGCCTCGCTGGCGCAGCTGCTGCCGCTGGTGACCGGCGGCGACGACGCCGAGTCGACGGGCCTCGTGATGGTTCTGCTCAACACGGTGGTCAACCTGCTCCCGTCCGTGCTCGGCGAGGGCGGATCGATGGAGAGCCTCGGTTCGGTGGGGCAGATCCTGTGCACGATCTCCCCGTCACTCCTGGGCGGCGAGGCCTCCGGCGCCGCCACCACGGGTGTGGACGCCACCGCCGGTGGGGCGGCCACCGGTGCCGCAGCGCTCGACGGCGGCCCCGCCGCCCTGCTGGGCCTGCTCACCACCGGCGCGGGCAGCCTCGGGCAGTGATCCTCCCCGCGCCCCGGGGCAATGTCCCCACGGGGCGCGGGTCGGGGCGATAGAGTCCCCCTGTCGACCTCGGGCGGCCCGGTGGGGCGCAGTGGCTCGATTACGTCCGTCGCCGTCGAAGAGGGTCCATCACACATGTTCACCCGCAAGGTCGTCACCGCCTCCGCCGCTGCACTCGCGCTGGTCGCCCTGTCCGTCCCCGTCGTCAACGCGCAGGACGGCGACACCCTCCCCGACGAGGCCGCGTCCGGCAGCATCTCGCTCGGCAGTCTCGAGGGGGGCGACCCCGACGCGTCCAGCCTCGCCGGAGGGTCCGAGGGCTCATCGGACGACATCTCGGGCGAGGACGGGGCCGGCGGCGAGAATGCCGACTCGGGCTCACTCGGTGGCGGTTCGCTGGGCAGTCTCGAGTCCGCCAGCCTCGAGTCCGCCAGCCTCGACTCCGCCAGTGGAGACGACACGAGCGTCGGTGACCCGGTGCCCGAGACCGATGCGGTCTGCGAGTTGCCCGCCCTGGGCGGTTCGGTCGCCAAGTTCTACCCGCTGCTGGGGATCGACGGGGTTCCCACCGGCGTCATCGATCTGATCACCTCTGCGCTGGACTCCTTCCCGAACCTGCTCGACGTGGTCGCGGGGGAGGGGCGCGGGTCAGCGCTCGTCGGCGAGGCCGGCTCGCTCAGTGAGGGACTGTGCACGCTGGTCTTCGGCGGCGAGATGGTCCCGCCGCCGGTCACGGTGATCGTCGACGATGACGGCAATCCAGTCACCACGGTCACCGGCACGGCCACCACCAGCCCCGGCGCCTCCTCCCCGGCCACCACCACGGCCGCCGCCGACGAGGCCGGAACCGGAACTTCGATCGCCGCCTCCGACAACGCGAGCACCGACGGTGCGAACCGGGACGGTGTCGACCCGGACGACGCGGATGCCGGTGAGGCGGCGCTCGCGACCTCCGTCCCGGTCCCCGGCGCCTGACCCCGCCTCTCGGTCTCCTGCGGCCCGGCCCCGACACGGGGGCCGGGCCGCCGTGATTTTCCCGCGGCCGTCTCCCTGCGGCGCTGCGCATGCCGAAGCGGTGAGCGCGGATCCGCGCGCGCGAATATACCCAGGGGGTGTGTTACTGGTGTGACTTATGAGAACCGAGTGAGTTATGTGGCAGAAGTAGACAGTTGGTGTGCATGTGGTTAGAGTGGCACTCGTAATGGTCTGCCCTCCCGTTCCGCGGAGTGAGCGATCTGAACCCCTCCGGAAGGAACCAGCCGATGCGTGCTCGCCTCGCCCGTCCTCGTCGTATCGTCCGGGGTCGCCTTGCCGCCCCCGTCGCAGCCGCAGCAGCGGTCGCGCTCGTGGGCGGAATGGTCATCGCCGCTCCCGATGCGCCCACCGTCCGTGACGACATCCAGACCGTCGCCGTGGCCGCCCCCTCGTTCGACGCCGGGGCGGAGTTCTCCTTCAACGCAGGAGCGCTCGTCCAGGCCACTCAGTCGGCCGGGTTCGTCGTCGATGACGTCACCGGGCTTCCGGAAGGGCTGGAGTACGACGGCAACGGTGGCATCTCGGGCACTGTGACCACTCCGGGCGTGTACACCATCCAGGTGACCGGGCGTGGTATTGGCGGAGTCGTCACGATTCCCGTCACCCTGACGATCAACAACGCCGACGGCTCCGCGCCGATCGGCGTCTCAGGTGAGGGAACGGCCGCCGTGGACGGCAGCCTCGGCGGCGAGGCGCAGGCCGGTGGCCAGATCACCACGGGCTCCGACGGCACGGACGCGATC
>NZ_JAALDT010000031.1:0-9841 GCF_014144995.1 Dietzia sp. DQ11-71
CCGCCCGTCCGGCCGCCGTCACGTCGGTCGCCCCGGGTCGCCGCGTGCTCGTGCGCCCGGTCTCCACGGACCGCGTGCGGGCGTGCCATGTCGAGGCCCCGGCGTCCACCGGGGTCGTCGACGACGTGCCGGCCTGGGCGCTACTGGCGTGCGGGATCGCATTCGGCGTGATCATGCTTCTCGCAGTGGCCTTCCTCGGTGGACCCGCCTACGCGTGACCGGGCAGCGGGCCTCCTAGAATGGACCGTGGGCGGTGGTCTACCGCCCCCGCGTTCCGTCAGGCACGATCCGGGACGCGTGAACTCCGGTCGACGAAGGGCCCCACGGGAATGTACTGCCCGACATGCCACCACGAGGACTCCCGGGTAATCGACTCACGATCCGTCGACGAGGGTCAGGCGATCCGGCGTCGCCGGGAGTGCCCCCGGTGTGGACACCGGTTCACGACGCTGGAGACGCCCCTGCTGACGGTTCTCAAGCGGAACGGGGTGACCGAGGCGTTCAGTCGGGACAAGGTCGTCCGCGGTGTCCGCCGCGCGTGCCAGGGACGATCGGTTGACGAGGACGCTCTGCGTCGCCTCGCCCAGCAGGTCGAGGACGCTGTGCGATCCGGCGGTGCGTCCGAGGTTCCCGCCCACGAGATCGGGCTCGCCATCCTGGGCCCTCTGCAGGATCTGGACGAGGTCGCCTACCTGCGGTTCGCGTCCGTGTACAAGCAGTTCAGCTCGGCCGACGACTTCGAACGCGAGATCATCGCCCTCCGGGAGCGCCGCGCGAGCCGCTGACCACGCGGCATCATCGGGACGACCGCGGGGCGAGCGCAGACGCCACCGCCTTGTCGATCCGCTCTGCCGAGACCGGCCGGGCGGTACCCAGTGACTGCGCGAACAGCCCCACCCGGTACTCGGCGAGCATCCACCGCAGGTCGCGGCACGCCCGTGCGCCACCCGGCCGCCGCCGCAGCGCGGCGCACGCCTCCTCGACGATCGACTCGGAGCGGTTCAACTTCGCCGTGAGTTCGCCGTGCCGGGCGGGTGACTTCTCCGCGAGGTCCAACCGGAGGCCGACCGCCCGCACATGTCGCTCCAGATGTGGAAGCACATCCGAGGGATGGCGGGCGAGGAATCCGCGCCCGACGAGGAAGTCCAGTGAAGGACGGACATCGTCGGCGACATCTGCGGGCGCCCCCGCCAGACGGCCCGACACGGACTGGGCGGCCATCAGCGCGGGAACCGCCGACGAGATCGCGGACGCCACCGCACCGGGGACCTCCGCCCGCGCAGTGGCTTGGAGTTCGTGGAATTCCGCGACCGTGAGAACCGGTGCGCCCTTTCGCCGGGCGATGATCCGCCCACTCGCAGCGAGCGATGCATCCGACACCAGGGATTCCATCCCTCCGTGCGGGTACTGGGTGAGCGCGAGTCGCTGCTGGACCGGACGGCCGCGCAGAATCGACGCCGCGGAGACCAGGCCGGCCGAGACCAGCGTGAGCACCGCCGACGCCTGGGTGGATCGACGCTCGTCCTCCGTGGCGCACGCCACGAGGTGAATTCCGTCCCCACCGACACGCAGGGCGGGGTAGACGGTCACCTCGACCCCGTCCACCGAGCCGGTGACCGACTGCGGGAGGTCGCCGACGGTGTCGGATGTCCACTCCCGGTAGGGCCCCCTGTCGGGTACCAGACGGGCGTTGAGGGTCGCCCGTACCCTGTCCACCAACCGGGTCCTCAACTGCGCGAGATCCGTTCCGGAGGCCACGACCTCGTCCCCGTCGACCACCTCGAAACGCATCCGGAGATGGCCCGGTAGCTGGTTCTGATCGAAGTCACGCGGGTCGACCGTGGTACCGATCCGAGTAGACAGCGCCCGCGCGAGCGCGACGGACAACGGGGCGGACCGAGGCGAGACGTCTCCCGCCAACAGGGACGCGAACTCGGCGGGCGGAGAACACAGTCGACGCAGATACTTGGGCAGCGTGCGGAGCATCTCGGTATAGAGCTCCTCCCGCAGCCCCGGCACCAGCCATTCGAACCCGGCGGTGGTGACCGAGGACAGCTGCGGCAGCGGGATGCGCACCGTGATCCCGTCGGTGGTGACGCCCGGATCGAACGCGTACCGCAGTTCGAAACTCCGCTCTCCCTGACGCCAGAGGGGCGGGAAATCGGCGGCATCGGGCACCGCCTCGGAGGTGCGTATGTCCTCGGGGGTGAGACGGAGGGCCTCCTGGTCGCGATGACCACGCTTCTTCCACCAGGACTCCAGATGCCGGCCGGAGGTGATGTCCTCGGGCAGGCGATCGAGATAGAAGGCCACCAATGCCTCGTCGTCGATCACCAGATCCCGACGGCGGCTCCGCGTCTCCAGTTCACGGGCCTGCTCCACGGCCTCGGCGTTCTCGCGGATGACCGGGACCCGGGTATCCAGGCGTCCTTCCACGATCCCGTGGCGCACGAGCATCTCGCGGGCGAGCGGGGCGTCGACCCTGGAGAGCAGGATCCGCCGCGCCTCCACCACGGTCAATCCCAGCAGCAGCACCTTCTCATACGCCATCGCCGCACCCTGGGCGTCCGACCAGTGCGGTTCGGAGTACTGGGTGCGGGTGAGGTGACCCCCGAGTTGTTCGATCCACCCCGGATCGATCCGGGCGACGTCACGCGCCCACAACCGGGACGTCTCGACGAGTTCGGATGCCATCACCCAGCGGGGAGGCTTCCTGGACAGGTCCGACCCGGGGAACACCTGGAACCGGATGCCCCGGGTGCCCCGGAACTCGCGGGTCTCCTCGTCTCGCATACCGACATTGGTGAGCAGACCGGTCAGGACCGCCTTGTGGAGGTCGTCCTCCGCGGCGTGTCCGGACGCGGGATGCCACCCTCGTTCACGGCACATGCTCCGCAGCTGGGAGTTGAGGTCCTGCCACTCTCGGATGCGTAGCCAGTGCAGATACTCGGCCTTGCACATCTTGCGGAAGGCGCTGCCGGACAGCTCACGGCGCTGCTCGGTGATGTACCTCCACAGATTGAGATATCCGAGGAAGTCGGAGGTCTTGTCCGCGAAGCGGCGGTGCAGCAGGTCTGCCTTGTCCCGCTCCTCCGCGGGACGCTCGCGGACGTCCTGCACCGTCAGGGCCGCGACCACCACCAGCACGTCCGACAGCGAACCGTTGCGATGGCCCTCGACCACCATCCGGGCGAGTCGGGGATCGAGGGGGAGTGCCGCCATGTCACGGCCCACCTCGGTCAGGTGAGGGCGCTCGTCGTCGTCGACCCTCACCGCCCCGAGTTCGGAGAGCAGGGTGAGCCCGTCCCGGACGGCCTTGCGGTCCGGGGGTTCCACGAACGGGAAGTCGTCGACGGGGCCCAGGTCCAGATCCGCCATCGACAGGATCACCGAGGCGAGGTTCGTGCGCAGGATCTCCGGGTCGGTGAACTCCGGGCGCGAGTCGAAGTCCTCCTCGGAGTAGAGGCGGATACATATCCCGTCGGCGACGCGGCCGCAGCGTCCCGCGCGCTGCGCGGCGGAGGCCTGGGACACCGGCTCGATGGGCAGTCGCTGCACCTTGGTCCGGGTGGAGTAGCGGGAGATCCTCGCCAGGCCGGTGTCCACGACGTAGCGGATGCCGGGCACGGTCACCGAGGTCTCGGCGATATTGGTCGACAGGACCACCCGCCGGGTGGAATGGGCCCGGAACGCGCGCTGCTGTTCGGCTGCCGTGAGGCGGGCGAACAGCGGGAAGATCTCGGTGCCCGGGAACTTCCGGCCCCGCAGCACCTCCTCGGCGTCGCGGATCTCACGCTCACCGGAGAGGAACACGAGTACGTCACCGTCGTCCTCGCGTAAGAGTTCCGCCACGGCGTCGGCGAGCGCGTCGAGGGGATCAAGGTCGACCACGCGATCGGCGTGTACGACCTGAAGGGGCCGGTACCGGACCTCCACGGGATAAGTGCGCCCCGAGACCTCGATGACCGGGGCCGGGCGCCCCTCCGGGCCGGCGAAGTGACGGGCGAAACGGTCCGGGTCGATCGTGGCGGAGGTGATGACGAGTTTGAGGTCCGGGCGACGGGGCAGGATCTGCTTGAGATAACCCAGCAGGAAGTCGATGTTGAGACTGCGTTCGTGGGCCTCGTCGATGATGATCGTGTCGTAGGCCCGCAGCAGCCGGTCACGCCGGATCTCGGCGAGCAGCACACCGTCGGTCATGAGCTTGACCGCGGTCTCGGGGCTGGTGCGGTCGTCGAAGCGGACGGCGGAACCGACCGGGCCACCGATCTCCACCCCGAGCTCGTCCGCGATCCGCTCGGCGACGGAGCGGGCGGCCAACCTCCTCGGCTGGGTGTGGCCGATCATGCCCTTGACCCCGCGCCCCAGTTCCAGGCAGATCTTGGGGATCTGGGTGGTCTTGCCCGACCCCGTCTCGCCGGCGATCACCACCACCTGGTTGTCCCGGATCGCCTCGGCGATCTCGTCCTTGCGTGCGCTGACCGGGAGCTGTTCCGGGTAGCGGGGGGTGGGGATCGACTCGGTTCGGCGCCGCACGCGCTCGGCGGCCTCGTCGATCCGCCGTCCGAGGTCATCCAGCTGGTCGACGCGGGCACGCCGGACCCGGGACCGGAGACGATGGGCGTCGAGGGTGCCGACATCGTCGAGACGGGCGAGGAGGTCGTTTCGGGCGCGGCGGAGATCGGGGGTGGGTGAGGAGGACGACGGCATGGTTCCGCAAGGATATCGACTCGCGTCCCCGGGCTCCGACCGGCGCGGTCCCTAGTCGACGACGCCGTCCCGCCGACTCTGGATCCTCGCGTAGCGCTCGTGCAGCCGCTCCCGCACCTCATCGGGCTCGTAGGACCGCCGACGCCGCTCGGAACGGGCCGCCAGGATCCCCGTGGCGGCCACCCCCGCCGCACCCGCCGCGCCGATCACCTTGAGCCACTGTCGTCCTCTGGGAGCCATACGGCCGAGACTAGGCGGGTACGCACGGGCGGCCTGGCAGGATCGCGGTATGAGCGTCGACACCGTCCCCCTGGCCGCCGCGGCGCACCGCACCCGCACCGGGGACCTCTGGCTCTTCCGCGGCCGGAGCACGGCGGACCGGTTGATCCAGACCCTCACGAACGCGCCCGTCAACCACGTGGGCGTCGCGGTGGTCCTGGACGACATGCCGCCGCTGCTGTGGCACGCCGAGATGGGACGGGCGCTGCCGGACGTGTGGACGGGTCGCCACCAGCGTGGGGTGCAGCTGCATGACCTCGAGTCGGCTGTCCGGCAGTGGGCCGGGCCGTACGGCCAACGAGCGTGGTTCCGCCAGATCTCCCCGGAGGTGGGCGGGGAACACGAGGACGCGCTACTGGAGTCGATCGCCCGGTTGAACGGGGTGTCCTTCCCCTCCGCGGGACGTCTCACCGCGAGGTGGGCACGAGGACGGTGGGCGGCACGCGGGAAGCGGCCGGGCGTCACGGGGCGCAGTGACCGACCGGGGTCCGATGCCGGCGCGGCGATGCGTATGGAGGCGGCCTACTGCGCGGAGGTCGTGGGGGTCACCCTGGAGGCGATGGGTGTACTCCTGCCCGCGGGTGAGGCGAGTTGGTACGACCCCGGCCGTTTCTGGAGCGGCGACGACCTGCCCCTCGCACCGGGATGGGACTACGGCCGGGAGATCGCGGTGACGGTCACCCGCCCAGGACGACCTCGCTGATATCGGCCTCGACCTCCTCCGGGGCCACCACGAGCAGTTCGTCGCCGGGCTCGAACGGAACGTCGGGTTCGGGGACGATCACCCGCCCGCCGCGCAGGATCGCGACGAGGGCGGCGTCCCGGGGAAACCGCACCCGCGACACCGACCGCCCCGCCAGCGGGGTCTGGTCCGGCAGCGTCACGCTCACCAGGTTCGCGCCTCCACGGCGCAGGGTCATCAGACGGACCACGTCGCCGACGGAGACCGCCTCCTCGACGACCGAGACGATCAGCCGGGGCGTCGACACCGCCACGTCGACGCCCCAGCGCTCGTCGTAGAGCCACTCGTTGCGGGGATCGTTGACGCGGGCGACGACCCGGGACACCGCGAATTCGGTCTTGGCCAACAGGCTCACCACCAGGTTGGCCTTGTCATCACCCGTGGCGGCCACCACCACGTCCGCCGCCTGCAGGTCCAACCGTTCGAGGACGCTGAGCTCGCAGGCGTCGCCGACCTGTTGATCCGCCCCGTCGACGGGGTCGGCCGAGAACACGGTGGAGCGCTTGTCGATCAGCGTGACGGAATGGCCACCGGCCACGAGTTCGCGTGCGATCGACCGTCCGACGACCCCGGCCCCGGCCACCACCACCCTCATGGTCGCGGAGTACACGGTCCGGGCCGGGGCAGCGGCGAGCAGTCCCGACCCGTCGGCGTAGTCGGGGACGGAGTTCTCAGACATCCGAGGGTCCCTCCAGCATCAGGTCGTCCAGGTCCGCGACCGTCTGCGAGGGCACGATGATATGGAGGACATCGTCGGCCTGGACGAGCGTGCGAGCGTCCGGGAGGCGGCTCTCGCCGAAGCGGGTGACGGCCGCGGCACGTCCTCCGACCGCAGCGGCGAGCCGGTCGACCGGGCGCCCGACCCACGCCGCCGGTGGGTCGACGGCGACGAGGGACACGGAGTCCGTCTGGTCGCGCCACTCGACGGGACCCGACCCGGCGGTGATGTAGCGGACCAGTCGACCGGTGGCCCACGGAACCGTGGCGATGGTCGGGATCCCCAGTCGTTCGTAGACCTCGGCCCGGCCCGCGTCGTAGATGCGCGCTATCACCCGCTCGACACCGAAGGTCTCCCGGGCCACCCGCGCGGCGATGATGTTCGAGTTGTCCCCGGAGGACACGGCGGCGAATGCGTCGGCCCCCTCGATCCCGGCCTCGGTGAGCACAGTCCTGTCGAAGCCCTGGCCCGTCACCGTGCCTCCCGAGAACTCCGCCGACAACCTGGCGAACGCAGCCGGGTCGCGGTCGATCACCACGACCTGGTGGCCGGCTGCGTCGAGCTCGACGGACAACGCGGCCCCCACACGACCACAGCCCATGACGACGACCCTCATGACGAGTCCACTCCTCACGGCCCACGCACGTGAGCCAGTGACGGACACGCTACTCACACCCACGGATACTGCCCGGCGGGGCTCGCGGGCCCTACGATATGTCGGTGTCCAGGATCTCGAAGGTCTCCATGGGAACCAAGCGTCTCCTCGTGGGGCGCCCCTCCCGCAGCGACACGATCGGTGCCACCAGCCTCCGCAAACGGATCGCGTTGCCGGTGTTCGCGTCCGACGCGCTGTCCTCGGTGGCCTACGCCCCGCAGGAGATCTTCCTCGTGCTCTCCATCGCCGGGGTCTCGGCACTCACGTTCACCCCGTGGGTGGGACTGGCGGTGGCGGCGGTCCTGGTGGTCGTCATCGCCTGTTACCGGCAGAACGTCCGCGCCTACCCGTCGGGAGGGGGCGACTACGAGGTCGCCACCGTCAATCTGGGTCCGAGTGCGGGCCTGGCGGTCGGTGCGGCCCTGCTATTCGACTATGTCCTCACGGTGGCCGTGTCGATTTCGGCCGCCGCCGCGACCATCGGATCGGCGATCCCCTTCGTCCAATCCAGGGAGATTCCGTTCGCCGTCCTGGCGATCATCCTCCTGGCGGCGCTCAACCTGCGTGGACTCCGTGAGACCGGCGCGATGTTCGCCGTCCCCGTCTACGCGTTCCTCGCGTCCATGACCGCACTCATCGTCTGGGGGCTGTTCCAGGTGGAGATCCTGGGCCGCGACCTCCGGGCCGAATCCGCGGGATTCGAACTGGTCCCCGTGGACGGTGCGGAGGTGGCCGGACTCGCGCTCGCCTTCGTCGTCGCCAAGTCCTTCGCATCCGGATGTGCCGCCCTGACCGGGATCGAAGCCATCCACAACGGTGTCCCGGCCTTCCGGAAGCCGCGGGCCCGCAACGCCGCCGTGACGCTGGCCGTCCTCGGGGTCCTCGCGGTCTCGTTCCTACTCGGGCTCATCGCCCTGGCCGGCCGACTCGGGGTCCGTATCGCCGAGCAGCCCGCATCACAGTTGATCGGGGCTCCGGAGGGATACCGGCAGAAGACGATGATCGCCCAGTTGGCTCGGCCGGTCTTCGCGGGGTTGCCGATCGCGTTCTACGCCGTCATCATCATCACCGCGCTGATCCTGGCGCTCGCCGCCAACACGGCGTTCAACGGGTTCCCGGTGCTGGCCTCGGTCCTCGCTCGCGACAAGTATCTGCCCCGACAGCTCGCCACCCGCGGGGACAGGTTGGCGTTCTCCAACGGGATCGTCGTCCTCGCGATCGCGGCAGTCGTGTTGGTCGTGGCGTTCGACGCCCAGGTGTCGCTCCTCATCCAGCTCTACATCGTGGGCGTGTTCGTCGCCTTCACCCTCGGCCAGCTCGGCATGGTCCGACACTGGACCCGGCGCCTGGACCACGAGCGGGTCCCGTCCGTGCGTCGGCGGATCCACAGGTCCCGGGCGATCAACGCCGTCGGGTTCCTCGTCACCGCCGGCGTCCTGGTGATCGTCATGGCGACCAAGTTCCTCTCCGGGGCCTACATCGCGGTTCTGGCGATGCTCGGAGCGTTCGGGATCATGCGACTCATCCACCGGCACTACGTCGCGGTCGCCCGCGAACTCGACGACTCCTCGTGGGAGGTCGTCCTGCCGAGCCGGACACACTGTGTGGTCTTGGTGTCCAAACTGCACCTGCCCACCCTGCGGGCCCTGGCCTACGCGCGGGCGGCACGCCCGGACTCGATCGAGGCGTTGACGGTGAACATCGATACCGCCGAGACCCGTGCCCTCGTGAGGGAATGGGATCGACGCGGCATCTCGGTTCCGCTCAAGGTGGTCGAGTCCCCGTACCGTGAGATCAACCGTCCCGTGGTGGACTACGTGAAGCGCCTTCGCGATCAGGCGCCGCGGGACGTGGTGACCGTGTACATCCCCGAATACGTGGTGGGCCACTGGTGGGAGCAGATACTGCACAACCAGAGCGCGCTGCGC
The DNA here is from genome assembly GCF_014144995.1 of Dietzia sp. DQ11-71. NCBI lineage: Bacteria > Bacillati > Actinomycetota > Actinomycetes > Mycobacteriales > Dietziaceae > Dietzia > Dietzia sp. DQ11-71. The sequence continues at coordinate 9,033 of NZ_JAALDT010000031.1, forward strand.
CTCAAGACCCGCCTGCTCTACGAGCGAGGTGTCATGGTGACCAGCGTCCCGTGGCAGTTGTCGTCCTCGGACGGCCGCGCGGAGCAGGCCCGCGACGAACCCATCGTCGGACGCTGGCGTGGACCGGAGGAAAGATGACCCAGGACCGAGCGACCGGCTGGACGGGCCGTGTGGTGCGCCTGCGCATGGAGGGACCGGCGCACGGCGGTGAGTTCGTCGCGCGCCACGAGGGCCGGGTGGTGTTCTGCCGCGGCGGCATCACCGGCGAACTGGTCGACGTCCTCATCGACGACGACCCCGGGCGCGCGTTCTGTCGAGGGACGGTCCAGGCGGTGGTCGAGGAATCCCCGGACCGGGTGGTCCCGACGTGCCCGGCGGCGGCCGCCGGCGCCGGCTGTTGCGACTGGAGCCACATCGCGTCCGATGCCGCCCGCGGTTTCGCCGGCAGGATCCTGGCCGAGCAGGTGCACCGGATCGGCCGGATCGCATACCTGGACGACGCGGTCCCGGTCGAGGTCCCCGCCGCGGATCCCGCGACGTCCGGCTGGCGTACCGTCGCCCGCTGGGTCACCGGCCCCGATGGTGTGCCGGGGGTCCGGAGGGCGCGCTCCCGTGAACTGGTGACCGAGCCCTGCATCCAGCCCGACCCGCGGCTGCGTGATGCGGTCTCCGCCACCACGCTCGGCCCGGGCCGTGAGGTGCTCGGAGTGCTCGGTGACGACGGAATGGTGCACATCGCCCACCGCCCGGCCGTCGGTGACACGCCGCGGGGCCGGAGCGGCCGATCCCGCCGGTCCTCGGCGACCCGC
>NZ_JAALDT010000320.1:0-2981 GCF_014144995.1 Dietzia sp. DQ11-71
CGGCGATCCGCAGGCTGGAGGCCGGGGGACTGCGCTCGGCGGTGGCGGACGCGGTCGAGGCGGCGGCGTCGCGGTCGCGGGCGTTGGCACTGGCCTCCACCGATGGCGACGACGACGACGAGATCGACTGACCCCGCCACCCGGGCCCGTCGCCGAGGCGACCGAACGGGCCGGGTGTGCGCGTACCGAACCGGCCCGCCGGGTGAGATGTGACCCACCCGGCGGGTCGCTTATGTAGCACAAGCCCAGTTCAGGGCGGGTGAGGCGCGGATCGGGCGGCGTGTCGTCGATGTAATTCGCCCACTCCCGTCGCATTGATCACACCATTCACGCTAGGCTCATACCCAGCACGTGCGTGTCCGTACCGCAGGAGGGGAAGCCTGCGGCACGACGCGTGCCACGAAGGGTTGTGACAATGGCGACTACCGACAAGACCGATAGCGGCGCACAGGCGGCGGGGGGCTCGCAGTTCCTCACCGTGGCCGAGGTCGCCGCGCTGATGCGCGTGTCCAAGATGACGGTCTACAGGCTCGTCCACTCGGGCGAACTGCCCGCCGTGCGGGTGGGGCGGTCGTTCCGGGTCCACTCCAAGGCCGTGCACGAGTACCTCGACACGTCGTACTTCTCCGCGGGCTGACGCACTGAACCGCCCCGGCGGGGCGGTGTCCGGCCCGTTTTCGTGGCCGCGGGGAGCGAGAGGTAGTCTGGATGGGTTCCGTCCCGGCTTTCGAGCTCGCTCTCAGGCGCCGGAGCGCAAGTCAAGGCCCTTCGCGGGCTGTAAGGCCCCAGACCAGTAGTCGACAGGTAGGTGACCCCGATATGGGTTCTGTGATCAAGAAGCGCCGCAAGCGTATGTCCAAGAAGAAGCACCGCAAGATGCTCCGCCGGACCCGCGTGCAGCGTCGCAAACTCGGTAAGTGAGTCCGGCGGCGCCTCGGTAGCGCCCGGACTCACGCCTGTAGCGGATGCCCGTCACCGACAGTGGTGGCGGGCATCGGTGTATTTCGGGGCGGGGTGTCGACTCGGGGCAGGGCGGGGCAGGGCAGGGCGGGGCGCCGCTCGGCCGGCGTCGGCGGCGAGGTCCGCGCACATGGGCAGGGGGGTCCGCAGTTAGACTCGGCCGGGTGGACACCGAACTGCCAGCCCGTAGCCCGGCTCGCGCCGTCGCGGTCGTGGGCGGTAGCCGGTATCTCGGCGCCCACCTGGTCGGCATGCTGCTGCGCAACGACTCCGTCGAGCGCGTCCTGGCGATCGACTCGGTCAAGCCGTCGCCGCAGCACCGCCGACGGATGCGCGACGCCGAGTTCGTGCGCCTCGACCCGCAGTCCCCGCGCCTGCAGGGGATTCTGCGTGAGGCCGGCATCGACACGGTCGTGCACGCCGGGCTGCACCACACCGATTTCGCCCCCGGCGGCCGCGCGGCCGTCAAGGAGGCCAACATCATGGGCTCCATGCACGTGATCGCCGCGTGCGGACGGGCCGCGACGGTCAAGCGGTTCGTGCTCATCTCGTCGACCTCGGTGTACGGCTCCTCGGGGGTCGACCCGGCGATGTTCACCGAGGACATGGCCGCCCGGCGCCTGCCCGGCGGCGGCATCCCCCTCGACCACTCGTCGGTCGAGGGCTACGTGCGGGGGATGTCCCGCAAGCGCCCGGACATCGACGTGACGATCCTGCGCATCCCGGCCATCCTCGGGCTGCCCGAGCCCACGGTGGTCGGCGAGCTGCTGCTGCCGTCGGTGGCGCCGGTACTGGCCGGGTACGACCCGCGCATCCAGCTGCTGCACCCGCAGGACGCACTCGATGCGCTGCTGCACGCCGCGACGGGGGCGCCCCCCGGGACGTACAACATCGCGGCCGACGGCATCCTCACCCTGACGCAGGCCATCCGCCGCGCCGGCCACATCCCGCTGCCGGTGATGCCGCAGACGTTCAAACTCGCGGCGCGGTTGCTCTCCAGCCAGGGACTGCGCGACATCGGGCCCTCGCAGCTGCGCTACCTGCGGTACGGCCGCACCATGGACACCACCCGGATGCGCACCAGGTTCGGGTTCACGCCCCGGTACACCACCGAGGAGGCGCTGCACGCCTACCTCGTCGACTCGGGGGCCGAGCCCCTCGTCACGCGCGCCGCACTCGAGCGCAAGACCGCCAAGATCGCCAGCAGACTGCCCGGCCCGGTGGCCAGCCGACTGCGCGCGGGCGTGAACTCGACCATCGGCGAGCTCGAGTCGATAGGGGCCCTGCCGGAGCCGATCGAGCCCGATTCGAACCGGCCGGAGACGAACGAGCCCGACCCGATCGAGGAGGGGGCGCCGTGAAGGGCCCGGAATTCGACCTGTCCCAACCACTCGGCGGCCCCCGCTGGGGAGAGGGCCGACGCGACGCCCCCGGTTACCGAACCGTCGGCGAGGGCTTCGTAGGGGAGACCACCAACAGCGATGCCGCGGCCACCGAGCTCGGCAGGATCGTCGACAGGTTCCTCACCTCCCTCCGCAGCTCGATCGGTCAGGTGGTCGACGCACTGCCCCTCGACGCCGAGGTCCTGGCACCCGTCCGCGAACTGACCCGCGGTGTCGACACGATGCTCGCGACCGGCGACGTCAGCGCCCTGTCCACCCTCGCCGACGCCGTCAACGCCGCCGGCGAGCTCTTGGCCACCCGTGTCACCGGCGGGTACGAGGTCGACGAGTTCGGGTTCGACGAGCACTTCCACACCAACGTGTGGCTGCCCCTGTGGCGGCCGCTGTTCGAGCACTGGTTCCGGGTCGAGGTGATCGGTGCCGAGAACATCCCCGCCGACGGCGCCGGCCTGATCGTCTCCAACCATGCCGGCGTCCTTCCGCTCGACGGGATGATGACCACCGTCGCCGTCCACGACCACGCCGGACGCGCCCTGCGTCTGCTCGCCGCCGACCTGGCCATGTCGCTGCCGGTGTCCGCGCCGCTGGCCCGCCGGGCGGGGGCGACCCTGGCCTGTG
>NZ_JAALDT010000321.1:0-5978 GCF_014144995.1 Dietzia sp. DQ11-71
ACGCGAGGACGTGACGGCGGGCCGGCTGCCCTCCGGTCGGGCCAGGGGGCGTCGCGGCGCACGGGTGGACCGCGCCGACACGTCACCGGGCCGGTCGAGGTGCGCGACCCGTCCACGATGGTCGTCGGGGCAGACCTCGGTCCACCGCGCGGCCGGACGTGGGTGGGACTGAAGCTCGACAACGGTCATGGTGGCTCCCTACTCGATACGGTGTGCGATCGTGATTCGCACACCTGTATGTGTTTCTCAGTACATCTGTTCGAATCCGAACTCCCCTAGAGTTGTATCACGCGACTCCGACACAGTCACGATCCACGGAGGAATTTCTTCGAACACGTGTGTGGCGCGCCGCAGCCCGTGGCACTAGGGTGTAGACAGATCACAGCGTCGAACATCCATTCGCCGAAGGGACCACACGAGATGCCGAAGCCCGATTTCGAGTCACTGACGGACCGACAGAAGAGCGTTCTGCTCCACATCCACGACACCGTCAAGGAGCGTGGCTATCCGCCGAGCATCCGCGAGATCGGGGACGCGGTCGGCTTGCAGTCCACGTCGTCGGTGGCGCATCAACTCCGCACGCTGGAGAAGAAGGGCTTCCTGACGCGGGATCCGCACAAGCCGCGGGCGGTCGATGTCCACGGTGTCCCGGGGCAGAAGTCACGGGGCCGTCGGTCACCTGCTCCGGAGCCCCAGCGTCCGGGCGGCGCGGTCGAACCCGTCTACGTCCCCGTGCTCGGCCGGATCGCGGCGGGCGGGCCCATCCTCGCGGAGCAAGCCGTCGAGGAGATCTTCCCCCTGCCGTCGGACCTCGTCGGATCAGGCGATCTGTTCATGCTCAAGGTCGTCGGCGAGTCGATGATCGACGCCGCCATCTGCGACGGCGACTACGTGGTGGTCAGGCGGCAGAACGTCGCGGACAACGGGGAGATCGTCGCCGCCATGATCGACGGGGAGGCGACGGTCAAGACCTTCCGGAACGACTCGAGCGGAGTCTGGTTGCTGCCCCACAATCCGTCGTTCAGCCCGATTCCGGGCGAGCACGCGACGATCCTCGGCAAGGTCGTGACAGTGTTCCGGAAACTCTGAGTCCCGGTTCGAACGACGCGCCGCCCGTCCCCGCAGGGGTCAGGCGGCGCCGTCATGTGGACCGCGGGCGGCGAACTCGTCCAGTTCGCCGGCCACGGACGCGGGCAGTCGGACCACCAGCCGGGTTCCGTCCTGGGTGTGTTCCTCCTCGACCACTGCGCCCTCGGCGTGGACCCGAGACACCACGTCCCCGCGGGAGTACGGGACGGACAGGGTCACCTCGGTGTCCCCGGAGGCGACGATCTGCGTGATTCGCTCGAGGAGTTCGTCGACACCCTGCCCGGTGACCGCCGAGACGAACACGGCGTCGGGCAGCGCGTGGTGCAACTCGGTGAGGACCACGGGATCCGCGGCGTCGATCTTGTTGATCACCAGGAGTTCCCGAGGCCGCTCCGCGTTCTGCTCCTCGACCACCTCGTTGATCACCTTGCGCACCGCCTCGATCTGGCGGAGCGGGAAGGCATCCGAACCATCCACGACGTGGAGGAGCAACTCGGAGTCGACGACCTCTTCCAGTGTGGACCTGAACGCCTCGACCAACTGGGTCGGCAGGTGTCGGACGAATCCCACGGTGTCCGTGAAGACGACTGCTCTGCCGTCAGGCAACTCGGCCTTGCGCGTCGTCGGGTCGAGTGTGGCGAACAGGGCGTTCTGAACCAGGACGCCGGCTCCGGTGATCCTGTTGAGCAGGCTCGACTTCCCGGCGTTCGTGTAGCCGGCGATGGCGATGGACGGCACTGGAGTGGTACGCCGTCGGTGCCGTTTGGTGTCCCGGGCCTGCTTCATCCCCTTGATGTCCCGGCGCAGACGGGCCATCCGCTCGCGGATCCGACGCCGGTCGGTCTCGATCTTGGTCTCACCGGGGCCACGAAGACCGACGCCGCCGTTGCTCCCGGCACGACCGCCCGCCTGGCGGGACAGCGACTCGCCCCACCCACGCAGACGGGGGAGCATGTACTCCATCTGGGCGAGGGTCACCTGGGCCTTGCCCTCACGGCTGGTGGCGTGCTGCGCGAAGATGTCGAGGATCAGCGCGGTACGGTCGATGACCTTCACGTTGACCGCCTTCTCCAGCGCGAGCAACTGTCCAGGGGTGAGTTCGCCGTCGCAGATGACGGTGTCCGCGCCGGTCGCGGCGATCACGTCCTTGAGGACGCTGACCTTGCCCGACCCGATGTAGGTGGCGGCATCGGGCTTGTCACGCCGCTGGATGAGCGCGTCGCACACCTCCGATCCCGCGGTCTCGGCGAGCTGGGCGAGCTCGGCCATCGCGGCGTCCGCCTGCGCGGCGGACCCTTCGGTCCAGACACCGACGAGCACGACCCGTTCGAGTCGGAGCTGGCGGTACTCGGCGTCGTTGACGTCCTGGAGTTCGGTGGAGAGCCCCGCCACCCGGCGCATCGAGGATCTCTCCTCGAGCTGGAAATCACCGATGGACGGATCGAGGTCGCGTGTCGGCCGGTCAGCGGCCGTGTGATCAGTAGTCATTCGGGTTCATCTTCTCACACCGGGCCCCCGGTGTCCCGTGCGAGACGGTGTGCTACCGACCACGGTGGTAATGACCGCGGGCGACGAGTGTGGACGGCCCAGTGAGCGAGGACCCGGCCTCGGTGAGTGAGACCTCCACCTCGCCGCCGGGGACCACCACGACGACGTCGCCCGTCGCCTCCCCCGAGTCGGCCAGCGCGGCGACCGCGGTCGCGACGATTCCGGTTCCGCAGGACATGGTCTCCCCTGATCCCCGCTCGTGGACCCGCATGGAGACCCGACCGTCAACTATCGGGGTGGCGATCTCGATGTTGACGCCGTCGGGGAAGAAGTCCCGGTCATACACCGGGGCCTCCTGCACCGGCAGCCCGGCGAGGCCCGCGGCGTCCAGATCGGGGACCACACAGGCGAGGTGCGGATTGCCCATGTCGACGGCGAGTCCCGCGAAGGTCCGGCCACCGACCTCCGCCGAGGACAGACCCAGCAGACGCGGCTCCCCCATGTCCACCCGCACCACCGCGTCAACACCCGAGTGTGAGAGGACCTCGGCGGGGCGGGCCCCTGACCGCGTGCCCACCGGGATCGAGCCGGCCTCCGCTCTCCCGGTCGCGACGAGGGCGTGGGCGAAGACCCGGACCCCGTTGCCGCACATCTCCGCGATGGAACCATCGGCGTTGCGGTAGTCCATGAACCAGTCCGCACCGTCCACGCCGGGCGGCAGGGTCGCGAGCACGCCGCGGTCGACGAGGGCTCCGGCGGTCGCGATCCGCAGGACTCCGTCGGCGCCGATTCCGCCACGCCGATCGCACAGTGCTCGTACGAGGTACACGTCGAGGTCCAGGTCGGCCTGATCGTCCGGGAGGATCACGAAGTCGTTGAGGGTGCCGTGGCCCTTGAGGAAGGCGATACCGTCGGGCTGCGAGGCCTGGCGCGTCGAAGTCATGGCGAAATCGTACTCGCCGGCGGGGACCGTTCCGCACTGTGGAAATGTCGGATGATGCCGGACGGTACGCCCACTAGAGTCGACTTGGAGAACGGTCCCCTACCTCCAGGAGAGCATCGATGTCCGAACGCATCACTGTCGGCGGAATCCAGGTCGACGAGGTCCTGTACGACTTCGTCAACTCCCAGGCGATCCCGGGCACCGGGGTCGATCCCGACGCGTTCTGGGCGGGCGCCTCCGAGATCTTCACCGAGCTGGCCCCCCGCAACCGCGAACTGCTCGACACCCGCGACCGGTTGCAGTCCCAGATCGACGCCTGGCATCACGAGAACCCGGCGCCGATCGACCCGGGCGTCTACAAGGCGTTCCTGCAGGAGATCGGGTACCTGGTTCCCGAGCCCGAGTCCGTCTCCGTCACGACCGAGAACGTCGACGCGGAGATCGCCACGGTCGCCGGCCCGCAGCTCGTCGTGCCGGTCATGAACGCCCGGTTCGCGATCAACGCGGGTAACGCCCGCTGGGGTTCGCTCTACGACGCCCTCTACGGCACCGATGCGATCCCGGAGTCCGACGGCGCCGAGCAGGGCTCGGGGTACAACAAGGTCCGCGGCGACAAGGTCATCGACTGGGCCCGTGAGTTCCTCGACGACGCCGCACCGCTGGCGTCGGGCAGCCACGTGGGCTCCACGGCCTACGCCGTGGTCGACGGAGGCCTGCAGGTGACCGTGTCCGACGGGTCGAGCACCCGGTTGGCGGCCCCGGAGAAGTTCGTGGGCTACCTCGGCGAGCCCTCGAGCCCGTCCTCGGTCCTGCTGTGCAACAACGGTCTGCACATCGAGATCCAGATCGACCCGGACTCCCCCATCGGCTCGACCGACGGCGCCGGCGTCAAGGACGTCGTCCTGGAGTCCGCCGTCTCCACCATCATGGATTTCGAGGACTCGGTCGCCGCCGTCGACGCCGAGGACAAGACCCAGGGCTACAGCAACTGGCTGGGGCTCATGAAGGGAGACCTGTCCGAGGAGATCACCAAGGGCGACAAGACCTTCACCCGTGTCCTCAACGACGACCGGGTCTTCACCGCGCCCGACGGTTCGGGTGAGGTCCGTCTCCACGGCCGCTCGATGCTGTTCGTGCGCAACGTCGGCCACCTGATGACCAACCCGGCGGTGCTCGATGCCGACGGCAACGAGATGCCCGAGGGCATCCTGGACGCACTGATCACCTCGCTCGCCGGTATGCACGGGATCGCCGAGGGCAACGAGCGCCGGAACAGCCGACACGGGTCGATCTACATCGTGAAGCCCAAGCAGCACGGGCCGGAGGAGGTCGCGTTCACCACCGAGCTGTTCGGTCGTGTCGAGAAGCTCCTCGGGCTGCCCAAGAACACCCTCAAGGTGGGCATCATGGATGAGGAGCGTCGCACCTCGGTCAACCTCGCCGCCTGCATCGCCGAGGCCACCGAACGAGTCGTGTTCATCAACACCGGCTTCCTCGACCGGACCGGCGACGAGATCCACACCTCCATGGAGGCCGGGCCGATGATCCGCAAGGGCGAGATGAAGGGCGCCCGGTGGATGAACGCCTACGAGGACTTCAACGTCGACACGGGTCTGGCGTGTGGCCTGCGTGGCCGTGCCCAGATCGGCAAGGGCATGTGGGCCAAGACCGACCTCATGGCCGAGATGCTCGCCGAGAAGATCGGCCAGCCCGAGGCCGGCGCCAACACCGCGTGGGTGCCCTCGCCGACCGGCGCCACGCTGCACGCCACCCACTACCACCGGGTCAACGTCATGACCCGGCAGGAAGAACTGCTCGCCGGGGGTGCCCGCGCGAGTGTCGACGACATCCTCACCGTCCCCCTGGCCCCGTCCACGGACTGGACGGGCGAGGAGAAGAAGGAAGAGGTCGACAACTCCTGCCAGACCATCCTCGGCTACGTCGTGCGGTGGGTCGAGCAGGGCATCGGCGTCTCCAAGGTGCCGGACATCCACGACGTCAACCTCATGGAGGACCGCGCCACCCTGCGGATCTCCTCGCAGATGCTGGCCAACTGGATCCGTCACGACATCATCACCGCCGACGACGTCGAGGACTCGCTGCGCCGGATGGCCGAGATCGTCGACAAGCAGAACGCCGGCGACGACGCCTACCGGAACATGGCACCGGACTTCGACTCGTCCATCGCCTGGCAGGCGGCCCGGGAACTGATCCTCGAGGGCACCAAGCAGCCGTCGGGCTACACCGAGCCGATCCTGCATCGCCGTCGTCGCGAGTTCAAGGCCGCCAACGCGGGCTAGACCGGCGCCGGCCCACCCGCCGACCCGCAGAATCCGCCACGTCCGCCCGACCTCCGATCCCGCGCCAGTGGGGCCGGTTCCGGGCGGGGGTGGCGGATTCTCCGCTCTAACGGCCGCGGGCGTCCTGCGCCCGGCCCGATGGCGTCCGGCGGGCGGGC
>NZ_JAALDT010000322.1:0-2583 GCF_014144995.1 Dietzia sp. DQ11-71
CCGGTCGTGGTCGGTGGACGGGGCCGTCTCCCCACCGGCGCCCCGGTCCGGCGGGGGCATGGCGGCGCGGCCCACGCCGTCGGCGCGACGCTCCCGCTCCCGCCATTCGATGATCGCGTCGGCCACCAGGTCCCCCAGCACCTCGGACACGTGGGCGGGCTCCTCCAGCATCACCATGTGCCCGGCACCCGGGACCACCACGAACTCGGCGTCCGGCAGTTCCTCGACGATGTCGACCGACCGGTCGAGCGGGGTGAGCAGGTCGCGGTCACCGCACAGGACGGTCGTGCGGACGTCCCGCAGGACGGGCACGGCGGCCGACTCGTCGTGCTGGGTGAGGGTCTCGAAGAAGTTGGCGATGGTCAGCACGTCGGTCGAGCCGATGAGTTTGTCCACGAACCGGGCGACGGTCGGGCTCATCGCGGCGGGGTCACCGAACGAGCCGCCGTAGATGAACGGCGAGATGAGCGCCCCGAGGGCCCGCCGACCGTTGGTGAACACCCCGGGACTCCGGCCTGCGAGACCGGCGAGCCGCGCGACGGATTTGTTGTCGAGCACCGCGCCGAGCCCCGCCTCGGAGAGCTCGGCCATCGCGGTGGAGACCAGCCCGGCCCCCAGGACGCGCTCCCGCACGGTCTCCGGGTGGCGCGCGGCATATCCCATGACCGTCATCCCGCCCATGGAATGCCCGATCACCACCACCGGACCGGTGGGTGCCGTCGCCGAGATGACGGTGTCGAGGTCCCGGGACAGCTGGTCGATGGTGGAGTTCTTCCGCGAACTCATCCCGCTCAGCCCGTGTCCACGCTGGTCGTAGAACACCATCCGGATCTCCGAGCCGAACCGGTCCGCGAGATGCCGCCGCTGGAAGTGCCAGCTGTCCATCGACAGGGTGTAGCCGTGGGCGAACACGACGGTCATCGGCGCATCGGTGGGCCCAGCCTCCCGCACCGCGAGCGGTACGCCGTCGGAGGCCGCGACCATGGAGCCACGGTCCACTCCGAGTTCCCACATGTCTTCGCCCGCCCACGGGTCGTTGGCGCGTCGACCGGGCAGCAGGGTGACCACCGAACCGAGCGTGGCCGCACCGAGGGCTCCCAGGCCCGCACGCAGCCCTCCCGGGGTCCGGATATGCTCCCTGATCGCCTCGAGATCCCCGGGCGCGCCCCCCACGACCTCGGGTGGTCGGATCTCCACCGGCTCCTCGGCCGCGGACCGGGCCGGGCGTCTGGGCAGACGGATCCGGGGCCTTCCGCTGCGACCGGTCACCTCGCCGTCGTCGTCCTCGCTCATATCGCAGCCTCCCGCCCCCGGTCGGCACCGTGTGACGCACGAAGGACGTGGTGCCTCTCGGCACGCCCCCGCACGGCGGTGACCACCTCGTAGTGGATGGTGCCGACCGTCCTGGCCCACTCGGCGGCCGTCGGGCCGCCGTCGGCCCCGTTCCCGAACAGCACCGCGGTGTCCCCCACCCGGACCGGCGTCGCGGGCTCCGGGCCGAGGTCGACGACGAACTGGTCCATGCAGACGCGGCCGACGTTCGGATACCGGCGTCCGCCGATCGTGACGTCCATCCGGCCCGACAGCAGCCGCCACACCCCGTCGGCGTAACCGGCAGCGATCAGGGCAACGGTGGTGTCGTGCGGGGCGTGCCACGTGTGCCCGTAGCTCACGCCCTGACCGGCGGCCACGCGCCTCACCAGGAGGACCTCCGCCGAGAACGTCATGGCCGGGACCAGGTCGGCCTCCAGGCCTTCGACCGGGTTGAGACCGTAGAGCGCGATCCCCGGCCGGACCATCTCGAAGCCGTCCTCGGGGCGGGTCAGGGTCGCCGCCGAATTGGCGTGGTGGTTGACCGGGCACTCCAGCCCCCGAGCACGCGCGAGGGACACGCACTCGTGCAGCCGGGCCACCTGCAGGTCGATCACCGGGTTGCCCGGATCATCGGCGTGGGCGAAGTGCGCCATCAACCCCGTCACCTCGACGAGACCGCCGGCGGTCGCCGCGACCAGCCGCTCGAGCACGGCCGGCCAGTCCTCCAACGCGATGCCCGACCGGGCGAGACCCGTGTCGATCTTGGGGGTGATCCGCGCGCGGCGGCCGGTACGTCGGGCGGCCTCGAGCACAGTGTCGAGGTGGCCCGGGCTCGGGACGGCGAGGACGATGTCGGCCTCCAGGGCCGACCGGACGTCATCGGACGCCGAGTAGAGCCACGCCAGGATCTCGGCCCCGATCCCCGCCGACCGCAGCTGCGTCGCCTCCGCGATCGTCGTCACGCCGAGTGCGTGCGCCCCACCGCGCAGCGCGGCCAGTGAGACCGGGACGGCCCCGTGACCATAGGCGTCCGCCTTGACCACGGCCATGACCCGCGCCCCGCGCGCAGCTCGGACCAGGACGCGACTGTTGTGCTCGATCGCGTCCAGATCGATCTCGATGCGGCACGGCGCCGGGGGGACAACTGGACCCATTTCGTCAATACTGCCAAAAACCATCACGGGTGGGCGATTCACGCCCCCCGCAGGGCGGAGATCGCTCCCGGCACTGCTGCCAGTAGATCGGAGGCCCCGATCGGCGCACCCGCCA
>NZ_JAALDT010000323.1:0-10378 GCF_014144995.1 Dietzia sp. DQ11-71
CCGCGGTGCCCGACCCGTCCGCGCTCCCCCGCACCGTCCCGCCCGCGGTCTCCCCCGCCGACGCCGACCGCGTCCGGGTACGGGTGGTGGCCGCGGCGCCCGGCTCGGCGGACGAACTCATCGACGCGCTGACCGCGACCGAACTCCCGACCGGGTTCACGTGGGTGGCCGGCGAGTCCGGGATGGTCACGGCCGTCCGCCGTCACCTCCTCGCCCGTGGCCAGGAGCCCGACCGCGTCCAGTTCACCGGGTACTGGCGCCTCGGCGGGCCGCTATAGCAGTCCGCCTGCCGAGTGTGCACATCGTGAGCATGCCGATCTGATCCGGCAGCCGTCTTGAGCCGCGTAGGCGATGACAACCGCCGTGCGCGCCCGCAGTGTTGGAAATAGCGAACGTGACCGCTTCTGTTAGCTATTTCGAACGTTTACGATGTGTTTGATCCGCCGAACACCGGGAGCATCATGGCAACGTTCGCCGCCCAGGCCCGGACCGTTACCGACATCGCTACGTCGGTGAGGGACGCCCGTCTCGCCGCGGGGATGAGTCAGGCCGACCTCGCGGCGGCAGCCCACCTCAATCGCTCGTGGGTGAGCCTCTTCGAGAGCGGACACACTTCCAACGCGTCACTGAGCAAAGTGCTCGCGATGATGGACGTTCTGGGCATCACGATCCGCCTGTCGTACACAGTTCCTGACTCAATGCCCCTCGTACTCGACTCAGCCCGTCGCCCACGGCGCTCGCCAGAAGAATCCGACACGGCCGATGCACCGGCGGGCGATGGCGAAGCCCTCACCACCGCACATCCGGCTCCCCTCGATGAAGCTGCCCTTGCAGCTGCTCGCGCCATTCGGGAATCCCACCGTGCCCGCGCCATTGCAGATGACCTCGACCGGCGATCGTCCAATGCCTGACAAGGAAGGTTCAGTGTCGGCAGGTTCTCGCCTGTTTCGGGTGAGCTCTCCGAGTTGCGGCAACGACGACGCCTGTCACCACCAGTCGAGCGGTGTGCCGTAGAGCCGGTCGTGCGGGATGCTGCGGGCGATGAGGTCGGCGAGAGCCTCGCGGTCGTTCATCAGCGCCGCGCCCCGGCGGGTCGGGCGGAGCTCCCCCTTGTACTTGCGCACCAGCCCCAGCGCCCGGGCCCAGTCGCGCAGCTGCCAGATCGGGTACGTCTGGTCTTCGCGATTGTTCTTCCCGATCCACTTGCGGTCCCAGCCGGTGTCGATCATCAGTTGCTCGACCATCGTCGGCGGCAGGTACCCGGCCGCGGTGAGCTTGACGCCGTCCCCGATCCGCTCCAGCAGTATCTGCAGCTTGGACGCCTCATCCTGCTGGACTTCCCGGAGGGTGGCGGGCATGTCAGCGATCTCGACCACGCGCTGTTGCGCATCGTCGAGGTCGAACGCTTCCGCGTCCCACCCCGCCCAGAACTCGAGGGTGTGCGGGTCCCAGCCGTCCGGGTCGGCGTCCCCGGCTATCCACTCGTTGTATGACCAGATCCCTCCGCAGTCCTCCGGTGGGCATGCCCGGCGACCGGCCACCACGGTCGCATCGGGGAACTCGCCGTCGTCGTCGTCAGGTTCCAGGACCTTCTCCACGGTGACGCGGTGCCACCAACTGTCACCGAAGTCGTACAGGTACAGGAACTTGTCGCCGGCACTGTGCGCCAGCTCGTCGAGTCGTACGTCGGCCTCGTCGAGCTCGCCCATCTCCCCGGCGTCGGGGTAGTCCATGGAGGCGAAGTGCTCGGCGTCGCGGTCCCGGCGCGACGACGCGTGGACGAACTCGTGCAGGTGACTGTTCGTCCAGCCCATGGCTTCCTGCAGGATCAGGTGCAGGCGCGGCAGCATGAGGTCGCTGCGCAGGTCCAGGCGTCGCCAGATGGGCGGGGACGAGTCCAGCAGCTCGACCTTGACGCGGTAGATCACCGGTGTTTCGCGCCTCGGGTGCCGCCGGTTGACGGCCGTGCGCTCCCACGGAGACTGGTAGGCAGCCCCGGCCGCCAGCGAGGCCATCAACTCGGTCTGAGGGACTCCCGCGCTCGCCAATGCGTCGAGAACCGCGTGCTTCAACTCGTCGGCCGTGAGGTCGCCTGGCCCGTACGGGCGATCTGTCGAGGGTGTCACCTCACCGACGATACGAGATGCGAGCGGCGCGCTAGGACACCCCCCGTTTGGAGAAGTAGTCTCACCTGCCATGGACACCGTCGAGCCCGGCCTGTTCGACCTACCTGAGCTCAAGCCCGAGCCTGAGCCCACCTCGCAACCCTCGCCTGCGCGGCCCCGTCCCGGCAGGAACCGCGAGACATGGTCCTGCACTGTGTCCGCGGAGGTGGCGATAGTCGACATGGCGGCGGTGACGGCGGCACTGGCCCAGTACCTTGAGGACACGGTGGTGGTCGATGCGTTCTCCGGTGCGGTGATCGAGGACCCGGCGAGCGAGGAGGCGGGGCCCGATCCCACCCTGCCGCCGCTGCCTCAACTGGCCTGGCTGATCTGGCCCACGGGCGGTGTGGAGGAGCTCCTCGAAGAGGGCGCGTTCCGGGTCCTCGATGTTGAGAGCGCTGTAACCACCGAGACCTACGACCGGGGCACGATCACGTGGACGGTCACGGTCAAGCTCACCGACGTCCAGCTCCTGCGTCGCGTCGCCACGCGAGCCCACCCCGCCGACGCCAACCTCATCGCGAACAGTCTGTCCGTCGCGTGGCAGCGCGCTGCCGACTCGTTCGCTCCCCTGCGTTCGATCCCCGGGATCTCGTGGCGGCCGGTGTCCGTCGAGGTCGAGCACGTGCCGGCGCGGAAGCGATGACGACGACGAGGAGGTCAACCAACGCCACGGGCGGCCCGTCTCGGAGAGCCTCCGGAGCGTATCGAGCTTCACCCGATCAAGTTCTCCGCGTTCGATATCCGATACCCGGTTCTGTCCAACGTGCAGCTTGTGCGCGACGTCTTCTTGCGTGAGCTCACGTGCCCAGCGCAGGCGTCGCGAAATTGCCGGTCCACCCGCTATCGAAAGTTAGGGGTCGGATGTCGGTCGCTCACCCAATTCGAGTAGCAGGTCCCGAGCGAGGAAGTATGCAGCAACTGCGACTTGCTCAGGTTCACCAATCCCCTCCTCGGCGCGTCCCGCCATTGCCGATCCGAGAGCCTCCGGGCTATGAGCGAACAATTCATCGAGGAACCCGAGGGCGTCTTCTGTTGCGGCCGCGCTGAGTTCATGGGTTCGGAGCTGCGAGAACACTGTGGCCAAGTCATGTGTACCGAACGCCTGGAGGAGCCGGTAGGCGTCGTGCGCGTCTTTGTCGTTCAGTCGGTGCGGGGCATCAGCACGCTCGGCGACCTTATGTAGTTTGGCAACCAGCAATGCTGCAGGTCCAGCTACCCGGAGGCGGGCCCGACGCTTGTCTCGCGGATCGAGCGCAGGTACATCCATTTGTTCGTTGTCGACTAAGCATGCCTCCAGTCCTCGTGCCCGGCGGGCTGCGTGCTTCGAATGCGGCGGTATCCGAGCACCTCGCGCACCGCGACCGCCTCCACCGGCAAGCTCTTCTGGGACCATGAGGTCAACCGGTATCCCTTCTCGATTGAGCCAGGATCCCGGTTGATCGGAGAGGTAGAAGCCCGCTCGCGTCATGGCGTCGTCGATGAGCGGCTCGTCTGCGACCGTGCGAGGGTCGAGCGCGACGTCACTGTCTTTCGTTGCCTCCGCGAGTGCCACCCGGAGACCGCCGGTTCGAAGGTAGACCGCTTGCGCCCCGATCAGGACGAGAGACTCCCGGTGCTCGGACAACGCCTCGGCCGCGTCCAGCAGCGCAGACCGGGCACTGACGAGCAGATCGCCACTACCCCCTCCAGGACTGTTCATGTGCCCTCATCCATTCGATCAACTCGTTCGCCTCTGCGGGTGCCCGGCCCGGCCCGGTCATGAGGTCCACAGCCACCTGGGCCGGGCGGGCGACCGTGAGCCCTTCCAACGCGGTCATGGCGCGTTCCATGACGACGGGGTAAGTGGGTTCGATCAACAGCACGTTCGCTCCCGCTTCGGTCGCGCGCAAGCCCCAGTTCGCCGCTGCACGTTCGACGTTTCGGACGTACACCATCGCCGACCTGGCTGGCGCGTAGGCAGCCCACGCTGCTGCTGCGACGGACCCGGTCAGCGCGTAGTCGACGTCCTCTTCCTCGCGCACCGTATCGAGAAGGTCCGACAGGCCCCGGGGAGCGATCCAATGGGACACGGCATTGGACCGGAGTAACTGATAGTCGTCGCTCCATCTGCGCAGAAGAGCTGCCCAATCGGACACCAGGAATCGCCGGTCAGGCAGCCGCTGCGCAAGTTCCTGATCTTCGAGAAACTGCATCACACGGTATACCGACCCCACCGAGGCATTGGCGACGTCGGCGAGTTCCCGCACACGCCATGGCCCGGGAAGATCGAGTAGCGCTCTGACTACCTTCGCTGCGGGTTCTCCCTTGAGGGTGCCCCTCGGGCGCCCTGGCCCCCGCCAGGGATCTCTTTCGGCACCACGATCCGAGACGAAGAGTGCGGGAACGGGGGATGAAACCCTCATATTGCCGGTCGCATCGATATATGAAATGCCAGCCTCGTCGAGCCGCGCACGGTCGGCGGGCGCGAGATAGCGAGTCAAGACCAGGCACCCACTGTCCGGCACCTGGGCCATAGTGTCGCCGCACCTCTTCCGAAGCGCAGGTATGTCGCGAGCTACGACGGCGCTCTTGACGGTGACACAGAATGTTGCGGCACTCCCATCGGGAGCCTCGGCGACAATCAGAGAATCGGCTCCGCCAGATGTCGACGATGTAGCGCCCTGCCTGGTATCGATCTTCCACTCCGGCGGGAGTCTCTCGCGAAGTGCCTGGGACGCGGCATCGACGAGTTCCGCCTCCGAAGGGGGTCTCGAATCTATCGTCTTGCCGTTTATCATGTTCGGATAATAGCGCCGTTCCGCAGCCAACGGAAGCGGACAATTTGCCGAACACCGCCAGCGTGACGCGAGTCAGCCCTCGCCGGGCCACTCCACGTCCTGCACGACCTCGTTGCGCCGCAGGAACCACGGCGTGAAAGGCGGGTCGAACCGGGCGTACCTGGGCGGCCCGGTGGCGACCAGCCCGGCCCGGGCGATCGCGGCCTCGAGGTCGGCCAGGTGGCGTCCATAGGCCGACTCGCTCCACCGTCCCGAGTAGCGCACTGCTGCGGCGACACGGTCGGGCACCTGCCTGACCCGCACCCGAGGATCGGCGGGCCCCGGCGCGGTCGCGGCAGTCAGCGAGGCGGGCAGCACAAAGGCGACGACGTGCTCGTCGCCGTCAGCCTCGGTCTGGAACACGGGCGCGGTCATGGCGATCTTCTCGGAACCGGGCGACTCCTGGACGACCGGTGCCGTCATGGCGATGGACCCGGCGGACTCATTGTGACCGGTGATGCACCGGAACAGCGCGCTGAATGCCTGGTTGCCGGCACTGCTGAACGACCCCCCGACGGACACCTCCGCCACGGCGTGGGAGGGGCACCGCCGCAGCTCGAACTCCGGGTGATGCTCGAGCACCTCGTAGGGCTGCTGCTCGGTCATGAATCGACGGTACGCGCGCGAGCGGCCAGTGGCGGCGCCGCGCGTCCAGTCACCGGAGACTGCCAGGCGGGCATGCCACTGGGCGACGTGGTGCGGGTGGAAGATCGCGACGACGACGATGACGACGACGACGAGGCCCACCTCCACCCGCCAGACCCGCGGCTGCCGGGTGGCGCGGAACCGGCCGGGTCAGCCCGAGAGTCCGCGGAGCCAGTCGACGATCGCGCCGGCCAGCTCGTCCGGGGCCTCCACCGGCAGCATGTGTCCGGTCTCCGGGATCTCGACGTAGGCCACGGGACCACCCGCGTCATCGTTCGCACCAGCACCAGCACCAGCACCAGCTCCGGCGCCGCTCGACCCGGCCCCATTCGCCTCAGCCCACCGCCGCTGCTCCTCGGGGGGCACCACCTGGTCGTCCGACGCCCCCACGATCAGCACCGGGACACCAGCCTGCGCGGGGAACTCGCTGCGATCGGGCCGCGCGCCGATCGCCACCGAATGGGCGGCGAACCGCTCCGGCCCGTACACCCGTGCCGCCCGCAGCCGCTCGGCCCGGACCTCGGGTTCGTGGCCGCGGTCGCCGTAGTACACCGCCTCCATGCCGTCGAGCGCGATTTCCTCGTACGCCTCCGGACTCAGGCCTGCAGCGCGGTCGGCCCGCGCCTTCGCCGACTCCGGATCCTCGGCACCTACTGGGGCGGTGACCAGCACGAGTCCGGCCAGCAGCGACGGGTGCCGCTCGGCGAGATGCATGGCCACGACCCCGCCGAGGGAATGCCCCACGACGACGCTGCCGGGCGCGACCCAGCCCGCCACCTCGTCGGCGAGCGCATCGAGGTCGGCCACGGCCGGAAGATCCACCGGCATGGCGTGGACGCCATCCGGCAGCGCGCGCATTACCGGCGCCCAGGTCTGCGCGTCACCGTGGAGGCCGGGGAGAAAGACAATGTCCGTCATGAAAACCGACCCTACGCGCGGCCACAGCGAGCAACTGGCGGGAAAGGAAACGCAGGAGGAAACCCGAGAAGAACGATGACGACGACTACAACGTCCTCTCTCCCACCAAGCCTGCCGCCCCGAAATGCCCGCGGCCGGGGACCGCTACTCCTGGCATGCCTCGGGAGAATCGTCGGCTTCGCACAGGTCGACTTCCGGCGCTTCACCGGACTCTGGCTCGACAGTCGGCTCGACAGGGGGCTCGACGGGATCCACCGTCTCTTCAGGCTTGTCCACCGCGGGAGCATTCTGGTCCTGGGCCGCAGCTGGGACACACCGGGGCCGGACGGCAAGATCTTCTCGGGGATGCTCAATCCGGACAAGCGCTCCACCTGGCTCTCGGACACCACCAGTCAGCCGGTCAGCAACTTCATGGGCTTCGGTATCGACAAGAAGGTGGAGCGCTACGTCGGGGTCCTCGACGCCGAGAAGTTCTCGGGGGTCAAGGTCTACCAGGGCCGCGGTGTGGGCGGCGGCTCGCTGGTCAACGGCGGCATGGCGGTCACGCCCAAGCGCAGCCACTTCGAGCACATCCTCCCGAATGTCGACGCGGCCCAGATGTACGGCACCTACTTCCCGCGCGCGAACGCCGCCCTCGGCGTCAACCACGTCGACCAGGCGTGGTTCGAGTCGACCCCCTGGTACCAGTTCGCCCGCGTGGGCCGGAAGACCGCGCACCGCTCCGGATTCGCCACGACCTTCGTGCCCAACGTCTACGACTTCGACCACATGAAGCGGGAAGCGGCGGGCACCGCGCAGGCCTCCGCGCTCGGCGGCGAGGTGATCTACGGCAACAACGCCGGCAAGAAGTCGCTGGATAAGACCTACCTCGCCCAGGCCGCCGCCACCGGCCGGCTCACCATCTCGCCGCTGCACCGGGTCACGGCCGTCGCCCCGGCCACCGGGGGCGGGTACCGGGTGACGATCGAGCAGATCGACGAGCAGGGCACGGTGATCGCCACCAAGAACGTCACCGCGGACCGGGTGTTCTTCGCCGCGGGCAGCATCGGGACAAGCGAGCTGCTCGTGTCGATGAAGGCGCAGGGCCTCCTGCCCAACCTGTCCAACCAGGTCGGCGAGGGCTGGGGCAACAACGGCAACGTCATGGTCGGGCGCGCGAACCACATGTGGGACGCCACCGGCTCCACGCAGTCGACCATCCCCACCCTCGGGATCGACAACTGGGCCGACCCCACCGCGTCCATCTTCGCCGAGATCGCTCCCCTACCGGCCGGACTCGAGACCTACGTGAGCCTCTACCTGGCGATCGCCAACAACCCCGAGCGGGCCCGCTTCCAGTTCAACGCCGCCACCGGCAAGGTCGACCTGACCTGGAGCGTGTCCCAGAACCAGCCGGGCATCGCCATGGCCAAGAGGGTCTTCGACAAGATCAACAAGAAGGAAGGCACCATCTACCGCACCGACCTGTTCGGCGTGTACAAGACCTGGGGCGACGACTTCACCTACCACCCCCTGGGCGGCTGCCTGCTCGGCAAGGCCACCGACAACCACGGGCGCCTCCACGAATACCCCGGCCTCTACGTGGTGGACGGGTCCCTCGTCCCGGGCAACGTGGGCGTGAACCCGTTCGTCACCATCACCGCGCTCGCGGAGCGGAACATGGACGCGATCATTGCCAGCGATCTGCAGTAAAGAGGTCGCGTGCGCGCGGGTCCGGCACGAACGGGCGACGCCGCGCGGGACGGATCCCCACCGGGGTCCGGCCCGTGCGGCGTCGTGTGGGGTGCGGGCACGAGAAACGGACGACGACGACGACGACAAAGCCGGCTCCTCTCCTCGTAGTCGCCTGCTCGACGCGCTGATGAGCGGATCAAGAACGCACCGCCCCGCGAGCCCACTCTTCCCTAGTCCAGAACCGCGGTCGCCTCGATCTCCACCAGCACCTCGGGCTCGAAGAGCATCTGGACTCCGATGAGCGAGGCCGGCGGCATCGGCAGTGACAGGCCGATCTCGGGGGCGACCGCCTCGACGCCGGCCATGAACTCGCCGATCTTCTCCGGCTGCCATTGCGTCACGTAGACGGTCAGCCTCACGACGTTCGCAAACGTCGCGCCGGCGCCGTCAAGCGCGTGGGCCACGTTGCGCAGCGCCTGCGCGACCTGGCCGGCGAGATCGGTGGGGATCGGCGCGCCGTCGGGCATGTGCGCGACCTGTCCGGCCACGTACACGTGGCGGGCCCCGGTGGCGGTGGCAACGTGGTGGTAAGGGGCGCCGGGCAGCAGGCCGGCGGGGCTGGTCAGGGTGACGGTCATGGTTCTCCAGAGGTCGGGAGCGAGTAGGTATCCATTGCCTACTTGGTCACCGGAGGTCACTTCAACGAAACTAGGTGCCATGCCTGATACTCCGCAGCCCGATTCACTCCCTTCACGCGAACACGACATCCTGGTCACCGAGGCCCACCGGGAGCTGCTCGGGCAGGTCCTGGACAAGTGGTCGTTGGCCGTGATGAACGAGCTGTGCGAGTCGCCGTGTCGCTTCAACGAGCTACGCCGTGCAATCCCGGCCGTCTCGCAGAAGTCGCTGTCCGCCACCCTCCGGCGCCTCGAGCGCAACGGGCTGATCGAGCGTCGGTTGCTCAGCAGCCGGCCGATCGCGGTGGAGTACCGGATCACGCCGCTCGGCAAGACGGCGCGCGAGCCGATCGACGCCTTGCTCGGGTGGGCCTCGGCGCACCTGCAGGAAATCGAGCGCGCTCGCAAACTGTTCGACGCCGAGCCCGCCCACGACTGACCGGGCCCCGGCCGGGGTTGACGGCCGGGGCTCATGCCGGCCGGCCGGGCTCGAGACCTACGTGAGCTTGTACCTGGCGATCGCGAACAACCCCGAGCGGGCCCGCTTCCAGTTCAACGCCGCCACCGGCAAGGTCGACCTGACCTGGAGCGTGTCCCAGAACCAGCCGGGCATCGCCATGGCCAAGAGGGTGTTCGACAAGATCAACAAGAAGGAAGGCACCATCTACCGCACCGACCTGTTCGGCGTGTACAAGACCTGGGGCGACGACTTCACCTACCACCCCCTGGGCGGCTGCCTGCTCGGCAAGGCCACCGACAACCACGGACGCCTCCACGAGTACCCCGGCCTCTACGTGGTCGATGGATCCCTCGTCCCGGGCAACGTGGGCGTCAACCCGTTCGTCACCATCACCGCGCTCGCCGAGCGGAATATGGACGCGATGATCGCCAACGACCTGTAGTAACTACCGCGCGACGGTACGCACGGGCCGGCTCCCTCGACTGGGGTCCGGCCCGTTCGTCGTGGTGCGGGAAGAAACGGGACGACGTCGAAGTCCACCTCCACCCCGACAGGCCCGTTGCTGCCGAGTCTCGCGGAACCGGCCGAACTGCCCCGGGAATCCGTGGAGTCAGTCGACGAGCGGCGGGCCTGGCGGCGTCGTCGGCCGGCTGGATCTTTGACACCTCGTTCGTCGTCGCCACGGCGTGGGCGGCGATCGCGGTATGCACCTTCACCGGCTCGCGCGCCGGGCGGGCGTTCTTAACCGCACTGCCGGCGGGCAGCACGGTCATCGGGCTGAGGAGCGCGGTGGCCCCTCAGTCCGCGGCGATGGGTAGCGGCGACCTCATCCTGGCCGCCCACCCCACGTTCATGTCGCTCAACTCCCTCGCGGTGGTGCTCGTGGGAATCGCGGTCCTGGCACTGTTCTACCGCCCGGACCTCAACGACTACTTCCGCGCCCAATCCCCCGACACCACCGGCAGCAGCGAGATCCCCCTGCTCAGTTCGGCAACCTCGGCCCCGTCTCGGATGTCGCCG
>NZ_JAALDT010000324.1:0-2554 GCF_014144995.1 Dietzia sp. DQ11-71
AGCGATCCGCAGATCCCCGTGAATCACCGGGGCTAATGGCAGATCCGCCTTCGAGTTCTTCGGCGAGCAGCGTGAGGTCGTCCCAGGAGCCGAGGAGGGCGTCTAACTCCACTACATCGGGGAAGCCGGACTCCCCGCGCCCCGCGTAGCCGAGGGAGACGACGCTTTTGACGTGCCCGTACTGGATGCCGAGCGCAATCTCACCGCCGGGCTGGTTGGCGATGTGGTAGGCGAGCGTGCGTCGGAAGCGGGTGGTTCCGATAAGCAGGCGAGCGGCGTCACCGGATTGGTTCTCGGAGAGGATGCTGGTCGGCCCGGAGATTGGAACGACCGGGTCTCCGTTCTGGGTAGCGTGGGCGTTCCAGAGCGTGATGAAGCTGCCGAGACTAATACCTATGGAGGACGTGGTGGCTACTTCGCCTTGCCGCTGTTGGCTTTCTCGTGGGCGGCGGTTCCAGGCGAACAAATATGGGGTGTCTGGTCTTGCGAGCTGTTCGAGCGCCTCAATCGCGCGGGCGGCGGGCTCGATGGTCACCCACGGCTGGTCGCGTTGAGCACCTTGACTGAGTTGATCACCGTACTCGTCGCGGAGGCCCTTGAACTCGCGGCCGACGATTGTGTACTCAGCTGCGGCGCTGGCATTGCTGGTGACTGGGTTGTAGCGGAGGCAGCCGCGTTGAAGGTGCAGGACCTCTTGGGGGCGCATGCCGGTGAAGTAGGAGATGAGCACGAACGCTGCCGACCGCACGCTGCCTGCGTCGTAGGACTGGAGCCAGTTGGTGGCGTCCTTCCATTGTCGGGCGTTCTCGGCGGAGAGACGGCCCGGTGGGAGCGTGATCCCTTGCGCCGTGAACCATGCTTCAGCGGTCTTCTTAATGCCGCGACGCCCGACGGTGAGTGTGCCGTCGAGATAGCCGCTGATGACGGTGTGGGCGGCAACGATGAGCGCACTGATCGCCTCAGGGTGGAACGGTTCGGTTTTGTTCTCGTACTCGACTGGGGCAGGACCGAGCCACCGGCTATATTTCGCCGAGAACCATGAGGGTGCGGTGAACGCGTAAGGCGAGGGCAGGTCGACATTGTGGGCCCACAGTCGCCCTAGGTGGACTAGTTGCGCAACCTTGTGTGAATAGGTGCGATCCTCGCGTGCACCCACGTGCTCGCCGTACTGGGTCCAGTCGTCGGTGGTGAGGTCTGCGATGCTACTGAGTCCGTGTGTGTCGATCCAGTCCAGCAACAACTTCATGGCGTGGAACATATGGAGGGCGGTCTGGGCGGATGGGAACCGAGACTTCATAGACGTGGTTCGACGCTGAGTTTCCGTATTGAGGACGTTGTAGAGGTAAACCTTCGCCGATTCGCGATGACGGGGCCGAATGGCAGCGAAGTTGATGTTTAATGTTTCCTTGTTCTCGGAGAGCGAGAGGTAGTGGAGCGGCCACACGTCGTCGCCGAAGACTGGCTCCGGTACTGCTTCGGGAGTCCGGTAGTGACGGTTGGCGAAGAGTGGACTGGTCAGCAGCGGGACGACAGGCGTGAGCCCGACCGTCCGAGTCGCAGCAGTGTTGACGGCGGGGTTGGTCATGTGTCCCAAGTCCTATTCATCAGTCGATTGACCTGGTCCCGGTCAGTATCGGTGACATCAGCGCGGGCAGCGAGGAGGTCGCTGTTCGAGAAGTGCCGATTGGGGACTAGCAGCGAGGCGATGCGGGCATGGTGAGCCGCGAATCGCGAGTCCCAGAGGTGTGCTGGCGTGACAGCGCGCAATCCCTCCAGGTGGTCGTGGAGGGCGACGACTCGAGGGAGGTGTCGCTTAAGGACCACCGCGTTCGTACACGCGAAACAAGTCAGGAAGGACGCGCGGCACGGCTCATGAGTGTCGGGGGCATGCTCGTGGTCAACGCAGGCCGAGGCCACTGTGTCGCGCGCACCTGAGTTCACCTCCTCAAGCACGCCGCGGGAATCCAAAGGGAGGTCGTCGACCGTCGCCGAACCGTTCACGACTCGCGCCTGCACGGCGTGGAAATGGTCTTGAAGAACAGTGGCGATGACTGGCTGCACGGCCTTCTTCACCGTCGGATCGTTCAGGTTGTAGTCGATGTTGGTGTTGAGGCTATGACCTTGCGGATGAACTTGTGTGGCGAAGTAGGATCGCAACCTGATAGGAGTTGCAAAGTCCAGTTCGGGGTGTTCACCGCGCCAGGCCCTGAGGTATCTCGCTATCGTGTGGGTACTGGCGTCTACCAGCACGGTGAGCGGGACTGGTCGCGCGTTCCTACCGATCGCATTTACTTGGCCCGAGAGGGACACGAGCACCGCGTCAGTGGGGTAGCCCACCTCTTGTAGCGTGCGCCGCGCCCCGTCGGTGAGTTCGAGAATCATCTGAATCAGGCGGGCTTTGGATCGAGGGCCGGTGTCGGTGTAGGTCTCAGACCACTCGCTGACGACGCCCCGCCGCGGTTTGGTGAGCCTGACCTGACTTCCACAAGTTGACGCTGTTCTGCTGCTTGGGATTCCGGTTTGCGCTGGTAGGGCGAGTTCGGGGCTGGCGTTT
>NZ_JAALDT010000325.1:0-6416 GCF_014144995.1 Dietzia sp. DQ11-71
TCGGCACGGAGGGCGAGGGCTTCGCCCGGGCGAACTTCGCCTGCTCCGCAGAGCTGCTCACCGAGGCGTTCGTGCGGATGGGCCGGGTCGCCGCAGAGCGCGGCTGACGCCGGATTCCACGCGCTCGCGCGGATCGGGTTCGGGTCCGGCCCCGCCGTCACCCGCCGGCGGCGCCACCGTGGCCGCGGCGCCACAGGAACACCGTCATCGTGGCGGTGAGGACGGTCCGCGCGTCCTGATCGTGCATCTCGATGTCCATCCCAACCCGCCCCCTCGCCTCGTCGAGGCTCACCTCGGTCACGGTGGCCGTGCCACTCAGCGTGGCGCCCGGACGCACCGGGGCGGTGAAGCGCAGGCGGTCGAATCCGCGCCCGGCGATCACGGCCGACCGTGAGTAGAACGCCTCCACGCTGAGCTTCTGGAGGATCGCCAGGGTGTGGATGCCGCTGGCGATCACGCCTCCGTGGTGCCCGGTCGCAGCGGCGGCCGGGTCCGTGTGGAACCACTGGGGATCCCACTCGGACGCGAAGTCGACGATCTCCTCCTCCGAGAGGGTCATCTCCCCGAGTCGGATCCGATATCCACTGTGCAGATCGTCCGCTGTGATCAGCCCAGACATCTCGCGTTCCCTTTCTGCGAATCGGCCATGGGGACAACGGCCCCGAACGCCCTCCCGCGCGAGGTGGTGCACACGTTCCGCGACACCGAGAGGCGTTCGCACGCGCCGGGATGCTCGTACGGCGGCCGCCCCGGTATCCCCGGGACGACCGCCGTACGGGCCGTGTGGGAGGAGGTCAGCCCTGCTCGGCTGCCAGCTTCTTCAGCGACTCGGTGGGCGAGAAGCGCTCACCGTACTTGGCGGCCAGCTCGTCGGCACGGGTGACGAAACCCTTGTACCCGGTGGCGATCTTGGCCCCCGGTTCGGAGTAGTTCTTGGCGTACTGGCGGGTGCCGCCGGTCCACGCCGGGAATCCGATGCCGATTATGGAGCCGATATTGGCGTCCGCGTCGTCGACGATCACGCCCTCGTCGACGCACTTCTGCGTCTCGAGGACCTCTGCGAAGATCATGCGATCGATGAGATCCTGGAGCGGGGGTGCGTTGTCCGGGGAGGTGTTGAACGCCTCGCGGAGACCCGACCACAATCCGGCGCGCTTGCCGTCGGCGTACTCGTAGAACCCGGCGCCGGCGGCGCGGCCGGAACGCTCGAGCTCTTCGACCATCTTGAGGATCACCTGGTCGACGGCGTCGGGGACGAACTCCTCACCAGCGGCCTCTGCGGCGTCGCGGGTCGCCTGACGGATCTTGACCATGAGGTTGAGGTTCAGCTCGTCGGACAGCTGCAGCGGGGCCGCCGGGTAGCCGGCGATGCGGCCGGCCTGCTCGATGGTGGCGGGCTCGATGCCCTCGGCCAGCATCCCGATCGCCTCGTTGACGAACGTGCCGATGACCCGTGAGGTGTAGAAGCCACGCGAGTCGTTGACCACGATCGGGATCTTGCGAATGGCCAGCGTGAGGTCGATCGCCTTGGCCAGCGTCTCCGGGGTGGTCTTGTCACCCTTGATGATCTCGACCAGCTGCATCTTGTCGACGGGCGAGAAGAAGTGCAGGCCGATGAAGTCCTCGGGCCGCTTGACGCCCGTGGCGAGGTCGGTGATCGGCAGGGTCGAGGTGTTGGAGCCGAGCAGCGCGTCGGGGGCGACGATGTCCTCGATCTCCTGGAACACCTTCTTCTTCAGCTCGGGCGACTCGAAGACGGCCTCGATCACGAGGTCGCACCCCGCCAGGGCCTGCGGGTCTGTCGTGGGGGTGATGCGGGCGAGCAGGGCGTCGGACTTCTCCTGCGTGGTGCGACCGCGCTCGAGGGCCTTGGCCTCGATGCTCTCCGAGTACGCCTTGCCCTTGTCGGCGGAGGCCTGCTCGACGTCCTTGAGCACGACCTCGATGCCGGCCTTCGCGCACACGTACGCGATGCCGGCGCCCATCATGCCGGCGCCGAGGACACCGACCTTCGTGAACTGGGTGCGCGGGATCTCCGAGCCGTCGGCGGCCTTGGGCCGGGCCCCGCCCGAGGAGCAGTGCTGCATGTCGAAGAAGAACGCCTGGATCATGTTCTTCGCGATGGGGCCGGTGACGAGGGACACGAAGTAGCGTGCTTCGATCTTCTCGGCGGTGGCGAAGTCGACCTGCGAGCCCTCTACGGCGGCGGCCATGATGGCGCGCGGTGCCGGGGAGGGTGCGCCCTTGGTCTGCTTGCGCATGTTCGCCGGGAACGACGGCAGGACGCCGGCCAGCGCCGGGTCACTGATGGTGCCGCCGGGCAGGGTCCAGCCCTTGCGGTCCCACGGCTGGCTCGCCTCGGGGTCGGTCTTGATCCAGGCCTTGGCTGCGTCGAGGAGCTTCTCGGGCTCGACGACCTCGTCGACCAGGCCGGCCTTGAGAGCCTTGTCCGGGGCGAAGGACCGGCCGGACATGAGAATGTTGGGCACGGCCTGCGCGAGGCCGAACATGCGGACGGTGCGGACGATGCCGCCGCCGCCCGGCAGCAGCCCGAGGGTGACCTCGGGCAGGCCGACCTTGGCGCCGCGGGCGTCGGCCATGACGCGGTGGTGGCAGGCGAGCGCGAGCTCGAGGCCACCGCCCAGGGCCGCGCCGTTGAGGGCGGCCACGACCGGAACGCCGCAGGTTTCAAGAGCGCGCATGCGGCCCTTGATGCTCATGGACCGCTCGAAGAGCTCGTCGGCCTGGTCGGGACCGGCCTTGATCATGGACTTGAGGTCGCCGCCGCCGAAGAAGCTCTTCTTGGCGGACGTCAGCACAACGCCCTTGATGGACTCCTTCTCGGCCTCGATGCGGTCGACGGTGGCGGAGAAGTCGTCGATGAACCGGGCGTTCATCGTGTTGGCGCCGTGGTCGGGGTCGTCCATGGTGAGGGTGACGATGCCGTCGCCGTCCTGCTCCCACCGGAACATGTTTTCGCTCACTGGTTTTCTACTCCTATGCCTGTGGTGTCGGTGCGGGTCAGACGCGTTCGATGATGGTGGCCACGCCCATGCCGCCACCCACGCAGAGGGTGATGAGGGCTCGTTTGCCGCCGGTGCGCTCGAGCTCGTCGAGCACCGTGCCGGTGATCATCGCGCCGGTCGCGCCGAGCGGGTGCCCCATGGCGATGGCGCCGCCGTTGACGTTGAGCTTCTCGTCGGGGATGTTCATGTCCTTCTGGAAGCGCAGCACGACGGAGGCGAAGGCCTCGTTGAGCTCCCACAGGTCGATGTCGTCGGGGGTCAGGCCGGCGGTGGCGAGCGCCTTCTTGGCCGCCGGGGTGGGCCCGGTCAGCATGATGGTGGTGTCGGCACCGGAGGTGGCCGCGGCGACGACGCGGGCGCGCGGGGTCATGCCCATCTCCTGCCCGGCCTTCTCCGATCCGACGACCACGAGTGCGGCGCCGTCGACGATGCCGGACGAGTTGCCACCGTGGTGGACGTGGTTGATCTCCTCGACCCAGTGGTACTTCTGCAGTGCCACCGCGTCGAATCCGCCCATGTCGCCGACCATGGCGAAGGACGGCTTGAGCTTGGCCAGGGCCTCGACGGTGGTGCCCGGGCGCATGTGCTCATCATGGTCGAGGATGGTGACGCCGTTGATGTCCTTGACGGGCACGACGGACTTGGCGAAGCGCCCCTCTTCCCATGCGCGGGCGGCCAGGCGCTGCGAGCGCTCGGCGTAGCGGTCCACGTCCTCGCGGGTGAACCCCTCGAGGGTGGCGATGAGGTCGGCGCCGATCCCCTGCGGGGAGAAGTAGGTGTCGTAGTTGGTGGCCGGGTCCAGAGCCCAGGCGCCGCCGTCGGAGCCCATCGGCGCCCGGGACATCGACTCGACACCACCGGCGAGGACGACCTCGTCCCACCCGGAACGGATCTTCTGCGCTGCCATGTTGATCGTGGTCAGACCGGAGGCACAGAAACGGTTGATCTGCACACCCGCGACGGTGTCGGGCATCTTGGCGGCCAGCGCGGCGATCCGCGGCAGGTCCATGCCCTGATCCCCCGTCGGGGTGACGATCCCGTAGATGATGTCGGAGATCCGGTTCTCGTCGAGATCGGGGAAGCGACGCCGCATCTCCTCGATGAGGCCGACGACCAGGTCGATCGGCTTGACCCCGTGCAGGGCGCCGCCAGGCTTGCCCTTGCCTCGCGGAGTCCGGATGGCGTCGTAGATGAATGCCTCGGTCATGGGTGGTCCACGGCCTTTCTCTGGGCGAGCTGATACGTGTTCCGCTTCACACTACGCTGTGCCCACCGGACGGTTCGGACTGCGGTCCGTTTCTGCACGAGACTCACTGGGCTCGCTCCGGTGGCACAGTGGGTCCCGTGACCGAGAACCACGCCGTATCCCCTGCCCTGGCCGAGCTCGCCGATGTCTGCGGCGTCGCATCGAGTTACGAGGACGCCGACGGCGTCCGTCGCGAGGTCCCGGCCTCGACCCTGCGCGCGGTGCTCGCCGCGATGGGCGTCGAGGTCGGCGGCGACGACGACGACGAGGGCGGCGTCTCCGAACGTGAGGCACTCGGTGCTGTTCGTCTGCGCCCCTGGCGACGTGTGCTGCCACCGACGCTGGTGGCGCGTGAGGGCACCGCCATCGGGTGCCCGGTCCACGTCCCGCGCGGCGCGATCGTGAATGTCGAGGTCCTTCTCGAGGACGCCGACGTGCCGTCGACGTTGCTCCCCCTCGACGAACCCCGGATCGCCCGGGATGTCGACGGGGTGGCGATGGAGCGGGTCACTCTGGCGGTCCCCGATGATCTGCCCGTCGGATGGCATCGCGTCACCGCAGTGGTCCGAGCCCCGGACGGCACCCGCCACTCCAGTGAGTGCACCCTGCTAGTCCATCCCCGCGCGATCCCCGTGCCCGCCGGACTCGAGGAGCACCGTGCAGTCGGGTTGGCGGCACAGATCTATCAGGTCCGGTCGGAACAATCCTGGGGCGTCGGCGATCTGGCCGACCTCGGGGACCTCGCCGGGTGGGCGAGCCGCGACTTCGGCGCGGACTTCGTCCTGGTCAACCCCATGCATGCGGGTGAGCCGTTCGTGCCGGTCGGTCCGTCGCCCTATCTCCCGACGACCCGCCGGTTCGCCTCCCCCCTGTACCTGCGCCCCGAGCTCGTGCCGGAGTACTCCGCCCTGTCAGTCGCCGACCGCCGTCGCGTGGATGACCTGGCCCGCACCGCGGCTGCGACCAACACTGTGGACACGATCGATCGCGACAGTTCGTGGACCGCGAAGCTCGAGGCGTTGCGCATCCTGTTCATGGTCCCGCTGGCTCGCGCCCGGGCCGACTCGTTCGACCGGTTCGTCGATGAGCAGCCCGGGATTCTGGGCTTCGCCACGTGGTCCGCGCTGGCCGGTGACCACGGCCCCGACTGGTCCACCTGGCCGGAGGAACTCCGGGATCCGGGCTCGGAGGCCGTCGCGGGTTACGCCGACGAGAATCCGGAAGAGATCCGTTTCCACCTGTGGTTGCAGTGGTTGGTCGCGGAGCAGCGGGCGCACGCCCAGCGCGAGGCCCTTGCCGCGGGGATGCGTCTCGGGGTCCTGCACGATCTGGCGGTGGGGGTCCATCCCACGGGCGCCGATGCGTGGTCGCTCCACCATTCACTGGCCCGTGGGGTCTCGGTGGGTGCTCCCCCGGACGCCTATAACCAACGCGGTCAGGACTGGTCGCAGCCGCCGCTCCGTCCGGACGCCCTCGCCGAGGAGGGCTACCGTCCCTTCCGCGACATCGTCCGCGCGGCATTGCGGGATTCAGGCGGCGTCCGGATCGATCACATCCTCGGCCTGTTCCGGCTGTGGTGGATTCCCCGGGGCGCGGCTCCGACCGAGGGCACATATGTCCACTATGACCACGAGGCGATGCTCGGAGTTCTCGCACTCGAGGCGTCACGGGCCGGCGCGGTCGTGGTGGGCGAGGACCTGGGAACGGTGGCCCCGGGGGTCCGCGAGACGCTGTCCGAGCTCGGGATCCTGGGCACGTCCGTGATGTGGTTCGAGCAGGACGAGGACGCCCCGATCCCGCCTGAGGACTATCGACGGCTGTGTATGGCGTCGGTGACGACCCATGATCTCCCGCCGACCGCCGGCTACGCCGACCTCGTCCATGTGGATATCCGCGAGGAGTTGGGACAGTTGACGGGCGACAGCGCCGAGGAACGTCGTGGTGCCGAGGCCGAGATCTCGGCCTTCACTGCTGTCGTGCGGGAGCGTGGCCTGCTCGACGGGGACTCCCCCGATGATCTGGTCGTGGCACTGCATCGATTCGTGGCCGAGTCGCCGTCGCTGTTGTTCGCCGTGTCGGTGGCGGATCTCGTGGGTGATCGCCGTGCGGTGAATGTTCCGGGGACGTCGGATGAGTATCCGAAT
>NZ_JAALDT010000326.1:0-2714 GCF_014144995.1 Dietzia sp. DQ11-71
GCCGGCCTGGGCCGGGCGGGCGGGTTCGTCAACGCGGTCCTCCGCAAGGTCGCCGCCCGCGACCTCGACTCCTGGGTCGACGCGCTGCGCGACGGTGTGACCGACCCCGTGGCCCGGATGGCCATCGGCACCGCGCACCCGGAGTGGATCGCCCGAGCGTTCGCGGACTCGCTCGGCGCCGCCGCCGGAGAGCTTCCCGAGTTGCTCGCCGCCGACGACGCCCGGCCGAAGGTCCACCTGGCCGCCCGCCCCGGTGCAATCACGGGCGAGGAACTGGCACTGATCACCGGCGGTACGGAGGGTGAGCTGTCCCCGTACGCGGTCCACCTGGACTCCGGGGACCCCGGAACGCTCGACGCCGTACGAGAAGGGCTCGCGGCGGTCCAGGACGAGGGCAGCCAGCTCGTGGCGCTGGCCGCCGCCCGCGCCCCCCTGACCGGTCCGGACTCCGGGAGGTGGCTCGATCTCGCCGCGGGGCCCGGCGGTAAGGCGGTCCTGCTGGGCGCGCTGGCGGAGATCGAGCAGGCGACGCTCACCGGGGTGGAGATCTCCGAGCACCGCGCCGACCTGGTCCGCGGCGCGACCAAGGACCTGCCGGTGACCGTGCACACGGCAGACGGACGCGACCCGGGTCTGGAGCCGGGGTTCGACCGGGTATTACTCGACGCCCCGTGTTCCGGCCTCGGCGCACTCCGCCGTCGTCCCGAGGCGCGGTGGCGCAAGACCGCCGCCGACATCCCGGGCCTGGTCACGCTCCAGCGCGAACTCCTCGAGTCGGCCCTGCGTCTGGTCCGACCGGGCGGGGTGGTGCTGTACGCGACCTGCTCGCCCCACCTCTCGGAGACAGTGTCGGTCATCCGCGAAGCCGCCCGGCGTGACGACGTCGAACTCCTCGACGTGCGTGACATCCTCGCGGAGGTGGTCGGCCGTCCGGTCGACGGACTGGGCGACGGCCCGTGGGTGCAACTGTGGCCGCACCGGCACAGCACAGACGCGATGTTCATGGCGGCACTTCGACGGGGTCACGATGCGTGAGGACGCGCAGTTCAGCTCGCACGGGGTACGGTGCTCCGCCTGGGTCTACCGCCCGGACGCGCCGTCGGGCGAACCTGCGGGCCCGGCACCAGCCACCCCCGCACCAGCCACCCCCGCGCCGGCCATCGTCATGGCACACGGCTTCGGGTGCATCCGGGACCTGCGCCTACCCGCGTACGCCGAGCGCTTCCGGGACGCCGGCTTCGTCGTGGTGGTCTTCGACTACCGGCATTTCGGCGCCAGCGACGGACAACCCCGGCAACTCCTCGACATCGGCCGCCAACTCGACGACTGGCGGTCAGCCCTGGCCTTCACCCGGTCGCTGCCCGGCGTCGATCCGGACCGCGTCATTGCGTGGGGCACGTCGTTCTCTGGAGGTCACGTCCTCACCCTCGCCGGCACGGGGGAGCGGCTGGCGGGAGTCATCGCCCAGGTCCCGCATGTGAGCGGTCCGGCCGCGGTCAGGGCGACGGGGCTCGCGGCGGCGCTCCGACTCGGCCCGGCCATCGTCGACGACCTGTGGCGCTCGCTCCGGCGTCGCGAGCCCCGGTACGTGCGTCTCGTCGGACGACCGGGGGACACGGCGGTCATGACGAGTCCGGACGCCGATCCCGCGGTGAATCGGCTCGCGGCCGACTCGGGACTGCGCCGCAGTGAATTCCGCGACGACGTCGCAGCACGGATCCTGGCACGGATCGGCTTCTACTCGCCGATGCGGCACACGCGGCGGATCACCTGCCCGACGCTGGTGCAGATCGCGACGGAGGACGCCATCACCCCCGCGGCGACCGCGCGTCGGGCGGCGCAGCGGATCCCGCGCGGCCGCTACCTGGAGTACCCGTGCGAGCACTTCGACCCCTACGTCGACCCGCACTTCGAGCGCATCATCGCCGACCAGCTCGAGTTCCTGACCTCGGTCACCGGCTCCGTCGACTGACCGGTCCGCGGGCCGCCGTCCCATGTCGGCGGAGCAGCCCGGACGGGCCCGCCTAGACTGGTCGTCATGTCGTACCAGCCGCTCATCGCGCCGTCGATCCTGTCCGCCGACTTCGCCCGTCTGGACCGCGAGATCGCGCGCATCCCGTCCGCCGACTGGATCCACGTGGACGTCATGGACGGTCACTTCGTGCCCAACCTGTCCTTCGGTGCGCCGGTCGCGAAGGCGGTCGGGAGGGTCACGGACAAGCCGATGGACTGCCATCTCATGATCACCGACCCGGCGCGCTGGGTCGATGACTACGTGGACGCCGGCGCGTTCAACGTCACCTTCCACGTGGAGGCCACCGACGACCCGAAGGCCGTCGCCGACCTGCTGCACGCCAGGGGGTGCAAGGCGGGTATCTCCATCAAGCCCGGGACCGCCGTCGAGCCGTACCTCGACCTGCTCGACCACGTGGACCTGGTCCTGGTGATGAGCGTCGAGCCCGGCTTCGGCGGCCAGAAGTTCATGCCCGGGGTGTTGGACAAGGTCCGCACGCTGCGCGCCGAGATCGACCGCCGTGGCCTCGACGTGCACATCCAGATCGACGGTGGCATCGACGCGGGGACGATCGCCGAGTGCGCGGCGGCGGGGTGCGACGTGTTCGTGGCCGGTTCGGCCGTCTACGGTGCCCCGGATCCCGACGCGATGATCGGGACCCTGCGCTCCGGGGCCCTCGCCGCGCGGGCGTGACGGTGCC
>NZ_JAALDT010000327.1:0-1260 GCF_014144995.1 Dietzia sp. DQ11-71
CGGCCGCCGCGAGCTGGTCGGCGCTGAGGGTCGCGGTGCCGTCCGCGGACTCGGCGCGGATACCGCCGTCGACCTGCGAGACCGAGTAGCCGGTCACGTCGATCCGCGGCACGGTGGCGTCACCGGGGGAGGTCAGGCGGACCGTGCCCACGGCCTGCTGCGTGGCCAGGTCCCACAACACCGGGCTGGTCCCGAACTCCACGGACACCGGCGCCCCGAGCTCCGCCGACGCCTCGCGCTCGGCCCGGTCCGACAGGTACCAGCGGGCGCCGAACTCCGCGGCCACCACCAGACCCGCCAGAAGCAGGAGCAGCAGGACCAGCGAGCACCCGCACCCGCACCCACCGCGCCTACCGTCGCGACGTCCTCTGCGGTCCATCCGATCTCGTCTGCCCATGGTCGTATCGTGCCGGACCGGAGCAGCCGGGTCTACCGTCGCCGGACCGGTTGCGGCGCGGCGGGCAGGACCTCACGATCGGGATCATGACCGAGACACAGGATGCACTCACTGACACCCGTACCGTCGCCTTCCTCGTGGCCTCCGAGGGGATCGAGCGCGTCGAGCTCACCGAACCGTGGGACGCCGTCTCCGACGCCGGCTTCCGGCCGGTCCTCGTCAGCACGGAGGACGGCGAGGTCGGGCTGGTCGATCACCTCAGCCCGGCCGGCACCCGGCCCGTGGACCGCACGAGTGCGGACATCTCCGCGGCCGACGTGGACGTGCTCGTCCTGCCCGGCGGCGTCGCGAACCCGGACGCCCTGCGCGGGGACCAGCACGCGGTGACCCTCGTGCGCGAGATGGTCGAGGCCGGCAAGCCCGTGTTCGCCATCTGCCATGCGCCGTGGGTCCTCATCGAGGCGGACGTGGTGCGCGGCCGGAAGGTCACCTCCTTCCCGAGCCTGCGGACCGACCTGGTCAACGCTGGCGCGGAGTGGGTCGACTCCGAGCTCGTCAGCGACGACGGGGTCTTCACGAGCCGCCGGCCCGACGATCTCCCGGCCTTCTGC
This sequence comes from Dietzia sp. DQ11-71, assembly GCF_014144995.1. Lineage (NCBI taxonomy): Bacteria > Bacillati > Actinomycetota > Actinomycetes > Mycobacteriales > Dietziaceae > Dietzia > Dietzia sp. DQ11-71. Next base: position 1,009 of record NZ_JAALDT010000327.1, read on the forward strand.
GAGGCGCTCGTCGGCGCCGCCCGGGGGTCGGCCTAGGGGCGACCGGGCGATGATCGGCGTGTACGTCCACAACCGTGGACGGGGGCACCTGCACCGGGTGCTGCCGGTCGTCGCCGCGCTCCGCGACCGGGGCGACGAGGTCACGATGCTCGTCACCGGCCCCTTCGACGACACCCAGCGTCCCCCCGGGACCCGCGTGGTCCACCTGCCGACAGAGCCGGACGCACGGTCCGGGCCCGCCGCCGCGCACGC
>NZ_JAALDT010000328.1:0-20182 GCF_014144995.1 Dietzia sp. DQ11-71
GAAGGGCGCCCCACCGTCAGGTGGGGCGCCCTTCCCGCATTTCGCGGTGGTTCACGCGTGCCCGGGGGAGTGGACGACCGGTTTATCTGAGGCGACCGAGTTTCGTGCGACGAGCGAGCTACCTGCGGCGACCGAACTACCTGCGACGACCGAGGATGGTCATCGCGATCGACAACCCCACCGCGGCGACCCCGGCGAGCGCGGCCGCGGCGACGGCGGCGACCTGTTCGGCACTCGCGCCGTGCGCGTCGTACCCGGGACCGGATACCCCGTGCCGGCGGTCGACTTCCGCGAGTGCCCGGAAGAGTTCATCGGGATCGCCGCCCGCGTCCGGATGGTGGCGCAGGACCGCCTGCCGCCTGTCCCGTTTGTAGGCGGCGGGGTCCCGCGGCTCGCGTCTGCTGTTCACGATGTGGTCTCCTCCGCGTGTGGACTCTGGTCTTCCCGACGCTACCGAAGTACCCGGTCGTCGTGCCGGGGTCCGTGACGCACCCGAGGACGCCGGGGCGTCCGGGATTTTGCCCTTCCGGCCGATGTACTGCATACTGGTCAAGTTGCCCGGACAAGGCGGCGATCCCGTATGGGCCCGATGGGCCCCGGGGAGAGTCGGGTTGGTCGGGCGAGCACGACCGGGGCGGGTGAGTGATCACCCGCCGGAAAAGCGGGAGGGCGACACGCCCGACCGCGTGGACGCGTCGTGACACGTCAACAGCGGCAGCGGATCGGTCCGCCGTCATCCTCGCCTCGCGCGAGCGATGTGGCACTCCGTCCTCTGGAGGTCTCGTAGTCGTGTCATGCCCGTGGGCGCGCGGCGGGGTCCTCCACGATGGAGCACCGATGCACGGGACCGGGTGGTAGACGGTCTGACGGTGTCACACATGACAAGCGAACACACAGTGTCCCCGCGCAGCGAGGGCGCTTACGACAGCCGCCCTCACGGGCGGGAGGAGAAGAGGACGAAGTGGCGGGACAAAAGATCCGCATCCGGCTCAAGGCCTACGACCATGAAGCTATCGACGCCTCGGCCCGCAAGATCGTCGAGACGGTGACCCGTACGGGTGCTCGTGTCGTCGGTCCCGTGCCGCTGCCCACCGAGAAGAACGTCTACTGCGTCATCCGCTCGCCGCACAAGTACAAGGATTCGCGTGAGCACTTCGAGATGCGTACCCACAAGCGGTTGATCGACATTCTCGACCCCACGCCGAAGACCGTGGACGCTCTCATGCGTATCGACCTGCCTGCCAGCGTCGACGTCAACATCCAGTGACCTCCGACCGCGTAGCGGTCAGCAAGCAACGTGCAGCGGAGACAGTGAACAGATGACTAACACCGAGATCAAGGGAATCCTGGGCGCCAAGCTCGGCATGACCCAGGTCTTCGACGAGAACAACCGGGTGGTTCCGGTTACCGTCGTCAAGGCCGGGCCGTGCGTCGTGACCGGGATCCGTACCCAAGAGACCGACGGCTACGACGCCGTCCAGATCGCGTTCGGCGCGATCGACCCCCGCAAGGTCACCAAGCCGGTGGCCGGCCAGTTCGATAAGGCCGGGGTCACCCCCCGTCGTCACCTCGCCGAGATCCGACTCGACAACGCCGAGCAGGCCGCCGGGTTCGAGATCGGCCAGGAGATCGGCGCCGACGTGTTCGAGGACGGCGCGTTCGTCGACGTCACCGGCACCTCCAAGGGCAAGGGCTTCGCCGGTACCATGAAGCGCTACGGCTTCGCCGGCCAGGGTGCCTCGCACGGTACGCAGGCCGTACACCGCAAGCCGGGTTCCATCGGCGGGGCATCGACCCCGGGCCGCGTCTTCAAGGGCAAGTCGATGGCCGGCCGCATGGGCAACGATCGCGTGACCACCATGAACCTCAAGGTCCACAAGGTGGACGCCGAGGCCGGCGTCCTCCTCATCAAGGGAGCCATCCCGGGTCGTAACGGCGGCCTTGTGATGGTCCGTTCCGCAGTGAAGGGCGGTGCGCGCGCATGACCACCACGGAGAACACCGTGAACCTCAAGCTGGACGTCCGTACCCCGGCGGGCAAGACCGACGGTTCGGTCGAGCTCCCCGCCGAGATCTTCGGCGTCGAGCCCAACCTGCCCCTGATGCACCAGGTCGTGGTGGCTCAGCTCGCCGCGGCGCGTCAGGGCACGCACTCGACCAAGACCCGTGGCGAGGTCCGCGGCGGCGGCCGCAAGCCGTTCCGCCAGAAGGGCACCGGCCGCGCCCGTCAGGGTTCGACCCGCGCCCCCGCCTACACCGGCGGCGGCACCGTCCACGGCCCGAAGCCGCGTGACTACTCGCAGCGCACCCCCAAGAAGATGAAGGCCGCCGCGCTCCGCGGTGCCCTCTCCGACCGGGTCTCGGCCGATCGCCTCCACGTGGTGACCGAGTTCGTCGAGGGACAGAAGCCGTCGACGGCCGGTGTCCGCGACTTCCTGGGCACCCTGTCCGACCGCAAGAAGATCCTGATCGTCGTCGGTCGTGAGGACGTCGCCGCATGGCGTTCCGTGGCCAACCTCGATCACGTCCATCCGATCGCTCCGGATCAGCTCAACACCTACGACGTGCTCCACGCTGACGACGTCGTGTTCTCGGTCGAGGCTCTGGACGCGTTCGTCACGCAGGCGAGCCGTGCGTTCGCCGGCAAGGCAGCGAAGGAGGCCGACAAGTGAGCACCGTCGCCGATCCCCGGGACGTGATCCTCGCCCCGGTCGTCTCCGAGAAGGCCTACGGCCTGCTCGAGCAGGGCGTGTACACGTTCCAGGTCGCCCCGGGCGCCAACAAGACGCAGATCAAGATCGCCATCCAGGAGATCTTCGGCGTCACCGTTGAGTCCGTGAACACCGCCAACCGTCAGGGCAAGCGCAAGCGCACCCGCACCGGGTACGGACAGCGCAAGAGCACCAAGCGCGCCATCGTGACCCTCGCGGCCGACAGCAAGCCCATCGAGATCCCGGGTCTGACCGCCTGACGGCGGGAAGAGTTAAGGACGAGAGAACCTCATGGCTATCCGCAAGTACAAGCCCACGACCCCCGGTCGTCGCGGCTCGAGCGTCTCGGACTTCGCCGAGATCACCCGCTCGACGCCCGAGAAGTCGCTGCTGCGCCCGCTGAGCAAGACCGGCGGCCGCAACGGTCACGGCCGTATCACCAGCCGCCACAAGGGCGGTGGCCACAAGCGCCAGTACCGCGTCATCGACTTCCGTCGTAATGACAAGGACGGCGTGCTCGCCACCGTCGCGCACATCGAGTACGACCCGAACAGGACCGCCAACATCGCCCTCCTGCACTACGCGGACGGTGAGAAGCGGTACATCCTCGCCCCGCGCAACCTGAAGCAGGGCATGAAGGTCGAGTCGGGTGCAGGCGCCGACATCAAGACCGGCAACAACCTCCCGCTCCGGAACATCCCCGCAGGCACCGTGGTGCACGCGGTGGAGCTCCGTCCGGGCGGCGGCGCCAAGATGGCCCGCGCCGCCGGCGCCGGCATCCAGCTGCTCGGTAAGGAGGGGACCTACGCCTCCCTCCGCATGCCCTCCGGTGAGATCCGTCGGGTCGACGTGCGGTGCCGCGCCACGATCGGCGAGGTCGGCAACGCCGAGCAGGCCAACATCAACTGGGGTAAGGCCGGCCGCATGCGGTGGAAGGGCGTTCGCCCGACCGTCCGTGGCGTGGTCATGAACCCCGTCGACCACCCGCATGGTGGTGGCGAGGGTAAGACGTCCGGTGGACGTCACCCCGTCAGCCCGTGGGGCCAGCCCGAGGGCCGGACCCGCAAGCCCAACAAGGCGAGTGACAGCATGATCGTCCGTCGCCGTCGCACCGGTAAGAAGCGTTAAGGAGGGAAACTAGGATGCCTCGTAGTCTCAAGAAGGGTCCGTTCGTCGACGAACACCTCCTCGCGAAGGTGGACGTGCAGAACGACAAGGGCACGCATCAGGTCATCAAGACCTGGTCGCGGCGCTCGACGATCCTGCCCGATTTCATCGGCCACACGTTCGCCGTCCATGACGGCCGCAAGCATGTGCCCGTATTCGTGTCCGACTCGATGGTGGGTCACAAGCTCGGCGAGTTCGCGCCGACGCGCACGTTCAAGGGGCACATCAAGGACGATCGGAAGAGTAAGCGTCGATGAGCACTGATACGAAGAAGACCGACGACGGCACGGCGACGGCCGAGCAGCAGCTCTCCGCGCGTGCCACCGCCAAGTTCGTCCGCGTCACGCCCATGAAGGCGCGTCGTGTGATCGACCTCATCCGCGGCAAGGACGCCGCCGACGCGCTGAACACGCTGCGGTTCGCCCCGCAGGCCGCCAGCGAGCCGGTCGCCAAGGTCCTCGCCTCCGCGATGGCCAACGCCGAGAACAACCTCGACCTGGACCCCCGGACCCTCGTGGTCACGGCGGCCTACGCCGACGAGGGGCCGACCCTCAAGCGTTTCCGCCCGCGTGCCCAGGGTCGTGCGTTCCGCGTGCGTAAGCGTACGAGCCACATCACCATCGAGGTGACCAGCGTGCCCGAGAAGACCGGCTCCGGTCGGGCACGTCGCAACCAGGGAGGTGCCCGCTAAATGGGACAGAAGATCCAGCCGCACGGCTTCCGTCTCGGCATCACCTCGGACTGGACGTCCAAGTGGTTCGCCGACAAGCAGTACGCCGACTACGTCGCCGAGGACATCAAGATCCGTCAGCTCCTGTCCAAGGGCATGGAGCGGGCCGGTATCTCCGGGGTCGACATCTCGCGGACCCGTGACCGGGTCCACGTGGACATTCACACGGCCCGCCCGGGCATCGTGATCGGCCGTCGGGGCGCCGAGGCGGACCGTCTTCGCGGGGAGCTCGAGAAGCTCACCGCCAAGCAGGTCCACCTCAACATCCTCGAGATCAAGAACACCGAGGCCGACGCCCAGCTCGTCGCCCAGGGGATCGCCGAGCAGCTCTCGAATCGTGTGGCGTTCCGTCGCGCGATGCGCAAGGGCATCCAGTCGGCCATGCGTCAGCCCCAGGTCAAGGGCATCAAGGTGGTCTGTTCGGGTCGTCTCGGCGGTGCCGAGATGTCCCGTTCGGAGCGCTACCACGAGGGGCGCGTCCCCCTGCACACCCTGCGTGCCGAGATCGACTACGGCACCTACGAGGCCAAGACGACCTTCGGTCGTATCGGTGTCAAGGTGTGGATCTACAAGGGTGACGTGGTCGGCGGCCGTCGCGAGTCCGACCAGTACGCCCAGTCCAGCAACCGTGGCGGTGCCGACCGCGGTCCCCGCCGCGAGCGTGGCGCCGGTCGTCCGCGTCGCTCCGGGGCCCAGGGCACCACTGCGACCAGCACCGAGACCGGCCGCGCCGGTTCCGGCTCGGCCGCCGAGGCTCCTGCCGAGGCACCGCAGAACCAGACCAGGGAGGCGTGACAGTGCTTATCCCCAAGCGCGTCAAGCACCGCAAGCAGCACCACCCCGGCCGTAAGGGCGGGGCAAAGGGTGGCACCAAGGTGACATTCGGTGACTACGGCATCCAGGCTCTCGAGCCGGCCTACGTCACCAACCGTCAGATCGAGTCCGCACGTATCGCCATCAACCGCCACATCAAGCGTGGTGGCAAGGTGTGGATCAACATCTATCCGGATCGTCCCCTGACCAAGAAGCCCGCCGAGGTGCGGATGGGTTCCGGTAAGGGCTCGGTCGAGTGGTGGGTGGCCAATGTCAAGCCGGGCCGCATCCTGTTCGAGATGTCGTACCCGAACGAGGAGACCGCTCGCGAGGCCCTTCGCCGCGCGCAGCACAAGCTCCCGTGCAAGACCCGCATCGTGACCCGGGAGGAGCAGTTCTGATGGCTAGTGGAACCACCGCCCCCGAGCTGCGTGAGCTCGATGCGGATGCGCTGACCGCGCGTCTGCGTGAGGCCAAGGAAGAGCTGTTCAACCTGCGCTTCCAGATGGCCACCGGTCAGCTGACCAACAACCGTCGCCTGCGTGTCGTCCGCCACGACATCGCTCGCATCTACACCGTCATTCGCGAGCGCGAGCTCGGTCTGTCGGGGGCGCCGGGTGATGCCAAGTGAGTGACAAGGAAGCAGTTGTGACTGAGTCCAACGAGAACACCGAGCGCAACAGCCGCAAGGTGCGCATCGGGTACGTCGTGTCCGACAAGATGGAGAAGACCATCATCGTCGAGCTCGAGGACCGCGTGAAGCACCCGCTGTACGGCAAGATCATGCGCCGTACCGAGCGGGTCAAGGCCCACGACGAGACCAACACCGCCGGAGTCGGCGACCGCGTGCGGATCATGGAGACCCGCCCGCTGTCCGCCTCCAAGCGGTACCGCCTCGTCGAGGTGCTCGAGCGGGCCAAGTAAGCCCCCACTCGACATATGCGAGCGGCCCGGCCCCGGGACTCCGGGGCCGGGCCGTTTCGCGTTGCGGGGGCGCACGGGACGGCCGAATGTAACGGATCACCGTGGTGTAACGAATTTTGAGTAGTGTGTCAGCGTCCGACGCTGGCCGAGAGGACAGAATCGTCATATGGGGAACGAACCACATTTCGGCCGACGGGGGAGTGGGCGGGGCGATCGCCGTCGTGGTCTGAGTGCGCTCGCGATCGGCGCGGTCGTGATCACGACGACGGCCACGGGGCTTCCCGTCGCCGGCGCCCAGAGCACGGGCCCGGGGTCAGTCGATCCGGGATCCCTCGTTCCCAGCGTGGCGCCCGGGAGCCTGTTGGGCGCACCATCGCTCAGTATCGCCGCGTCGACCCAGCTCGGTGCCCCGATCCCGGTCACGTCCGTCCTCGGATCCGTCGGCGCCATCGGTTCCAGCGATTTCCCCCGTCCGGGAAGCTCCCAACCCCCGGCCGGGCCCCGCGCGACACGGGACGGGTCCATCGTGTCCTCCACCGTGCAGCGGATCGAGCCTCTCTTCCCGGCGTCGACGGAGGCGGTCGATCGTCGCGCCGAGGTGTGGGCCGTGACGTCTGAATCCATGCAACGGACGGTCCGCGTCGAGGTCTACCGCGCCCCGGCGGGCGTCGACGCGCCCAACGTGTACTTCCTCGACGGCGTCGGTTCCGAGGTCCCGTCCGGGTGGAGCACGGGTATGGGCTGGGGCGATCCCGCGCTGCGCGACCGCGCGGTGAACGTGATCGTTCCGACGGGCGGCCCGGCGTCGATGTGGTCCGACTGGCAGGCGGACGATCCCGTCCTGGGCCCCAACAACTGGGAGACGTTCCTCACCGAGGAGTTGCCGCCGCTGCTCGAGGCCGGTTTACCCGGGGCCGCGGGGCCGCTCGCCCACAACGGGAGCTGGGGGGTCATGGGCGTGTCGATGGGGGCGTCCGCGGCGCTTCATCTGGCCAACAGGAACGAGATGTTCGGAGGCGCCGCCGGTATCAGCGGCGCCTATTCGACCACCGACGAGCTCGGCTACCAGTACGCGCGACTCACCGTGGCCGCTCGCCACGGGGACGTCACCAACATGTGGGGGCCGCGCGGGTCCCGGGAGTGGGTGGAGCACGACACCGTGGCGGACCCCTCCGGGCTCGAGGGCAAGGCGGTCTACCTCAGCGCCGCGACCGGGCTGGTGGGCTCCAGCGAGCTCGGCCGCTTCGGCAGCAACGAACTCGTGCTCATCGACGGACATGTCCTCGAGAAGGGCTCCTACGAGAGCACCCGTGCACTCGAGGCCGCGCTCGCCTCGGTTCCCGGGGTCGACCTGAGGATGAACTACATGCCCTCCGGGATCCACAACTGGCCGGTCTTCGTCACCGAGATGCGGCCGGGGATGGATCACGTCCTCTCCGGACTGCCCGACGCCGCGCCCAACGGGCGGAGGACGACCGGGGGAGTGGCGGACTCCGGGGCTAGCGCTGCCGGCTCATCGGGATCGAGCGGTTCGACGGGTTCCCTGCGTGGATCCGGATCGGCCGGTTCGAGCGGTAGCTGACCGGGATTTGGGTCCCGGTGCATGCGCACCCTACACTGGACCAGTTGCCCGACCTGGCACGTCTCGACGTGTCGACGGGTGGCATGACCGCGTGTGTCGGGTCGGTATCCGGCACACATTGAACAGACCTGGTCAGGAGAACCATGATCCAGCAGGAGTCGCGGCTGAAGGTCGCCGACAACACGGGTGCCAAGGAAATTCTCTGCATCCGCGTTCTCGGCGGTTCCAAGCGCCGCTACGCAGGCGTGGGCGACATCATCGTCGCCACCGTCAAGGACGCCATCCCCGGTGGCAACGTCAAGAAGGGTGAGGTCGTCAAGGCCGTCATCGTGCGCACCGCCAAGGAGCGCCGTCGCCCGGACGGCTCGTACATCAAGTTCGACGAGAACGCCGCCGTCATCATCAAGAACGACAACGATCCGCGCGGAACGCGCATCTTCGGGCCCGTCGGCCGCGAACTGCGCGACAAGAAGTTCATGCGGATCGTCTCGCTGGCTCCGGAGGTGCTCTGACATGAAGGTTCACAAGGGCGACACGGTGCTGGTCATCTCCGGTAAGGACAAGGGCGCCAAGGGCAAGGTCATCCAGGCTTTCCCGGCTCAGGAGAAGGTCCTCGTCGAGGGCGTCAACCGCATCAAGAAGCACACCTCCAACTCGGCTGCCGAGCGCGGCGCCTCCTCGGGCGGCATCGTCACCCAGGAGGCCCCGATCCACGTGTCCAACGTGATGGTCGTGGACGCCGACGGCACCCCGACCCGGGTCGGAATCCGCACCGACGAGAACGGCAAGCGCGTCCGTGTCTCGCGCAAGACCGGGAAGGACCTGTGACCATGACTGAGACCGCCCTTCCCTCCGGGTACACCCCTCGCCTCAAGGACAAGTACCGCAGCGAGATCCGGCCGGCACTCAACGAGACGTTCGAGTACGCCAACGTCATGCAGATCCCGGGCGTCGCGAAGGTCGTCGTCAACATGGGTGTCGGTGACGCCGCCCGCGACGCCAAGCTTATCAACGGCGCCATCAACGACCTCACGCTGATCACCGGCCAGAAGCCGGAGGTCCGTCGGGCCCGCAAGTCCATCGCACAGTTCAAGCTGCGTGAGGGCATGCCGATCGGTGCGCGCGTCACCCTGCGCGGCGACCGCATGTGGGAGTTCCTCGATCGCCTGACGACCGTCGCGCTCCCGCGTATCCGTGACTTCCGCGGACTCTCGGGCAAGCAGTTCGACGGCCACGGCAACTACACGTTCGGCCTCAACGAGCAGACGATGTTCTACGAGATCGATGTCGACAAGGTCGACCGCCCCCGGGGCATGGACATCACGGTCGTCACGACCGCAACGAACGACGAAGAGGGCCGGGCACTGCTCAAGCAGCTCGGATTCCCCTTCAAGGAGGACTGACCTCCTCCACCGGCCGGACCGGCCGTCCCCGCCGGGGCACCGCATCGCGGTTCCCCGGCGGCGGGCAGACGGCCCAGTCGTCTGGTCGCGCCCCGGTGAGAAGAGCACCGGCCGCGGCGGGAACACCGGGATGCCCCGAGGGGCGCCGGATCCCATACAAGAGAACATTCGCACTCTTCGTGATAGGCCCACGACGTCACGTGGGCGGCCCACAGGTCGCCGTACGGGACGTGTTGCATGGGAACCGTTACGAGAAAGGAACATGGTCCATCCATGTCGATGACCGATCCCATCGCGGACATGCTGACGCGTGTGCGTAACGCCAATTCGGCGTACCACGACACCGTGTCGATGCCGCATTCGAAGCTCAAGGGCAACATCGCTGCCATCCTCCAGCAGGAGGGTTACATCGCGGGCTACAACGTCGAGGACGCAGAGGTGGGCAAGAAGCTCACCATCGACCTCAAGTACGGCCCCTCGCGCCAGCGCAGCATCCAGGGCATCAAGCGCATCTCGAAGCCGGGTCTGCGCGTGTACGCCAAGTCCACCGAACTGCCCAAGGTCCTCGGTGGCCTGGGCGTCGCGATCATCTCGACGTCCCAGGGTCTGCTCACGGACCGCCAGGCGAACAACAAGAAGGTGGGCGGGGAAGTCCTCGCCCACGTCTGGTAAGGGGGGCGAGAAATGTCACGTATCGGCAAGGCTCCGATCACCGTCCCGTCCGGTGTCGACATCAGGGTCGACGGCCAGACCGTCACCGTCAAGGGTCCCAAGGGCGAGCTCTCGCAGGTTCTGCCCGGGGCGATCTCGGTCTCGATCGAGGACGGCACCGTCACGGTGAACCGTCCCGACGACCACCGCGACAACCGGTCACTGCACGGCCTGTCCCGCTCGCTGGTCAACAACATGATCGTCGGCGTCACCGAGGGCTACAAGCAGGACATGGAGATCTTCGGCGTCGGTTACCGCGTCGTGGCCAAGGGCCAGGATCTCGAGTTCGCCCTGGGCTACTCGCATCCGGTTCCGGTCACCGCTCCCGACGGCATCACGTTCGCCGTCGACGGTGCGACCAAGTTCTCGATCTCCGGGATCGACAAGCAGCAGGTGGGCCAGATCGCCGCCAACATCAAGCGACTGCGGAAGCACGACCCGTACAAGGGCAAGGGCATCCGCTACGCCGGCGAACAGGTCCGTCGCAAGGTCGGAAAGACGGGTAAGTGATCATGAGCAGCACCAAGAAGCGTTCACCGCTGGGCACCGATGTCTCCACCGCACGTCGCGAGGGTCGCGCCCGGCGCCATTACCGACTCCGCAAGAAGGTCTCCGGTACGCCGGAGCGTCCGCGGTTGGTCGTCAACCGGTCCTCGCGTCACATCCACGCCCAGATCATCGACGATCTGGCCGGCCACACGCTGGCCGCAGCCTCCACCATCGAGGCGGATGTGCGCTCCCTTGAGGGCGACAAGAAGGCCCGCAGCGCGAAGGTCGGCCAGCTCCTGGCCGAGCGCGCCAAGGCCGCCGGCATCGACGCCGTCGTGTTCGACCGTGGTGGTAACAAGTACCACGGCCGGATCGCGTCCCTCGCCGACGCCGCCCGCGAGGGTGGGCTGGAGTTCTGATGACCAATACCACTGCACTGTTCGCTAACGGAAGGACCGTCTGATGCCGGGACGTCAGCGTCGTGACGGCGGAAGCAACGGCCCCGCCGCAGACAACAAGACCACCACCGACAACGCCCAGGGCCGCGGCGGAGACCGCGGTCGTGGCCGGGGTCGCGACGATCGTCGCGGCCGCGACGAGGAGAAGTCGCAGTACATCGAGCGCGTCGTCACCATCAACCGTGTCTCCAAGGTCGTCAAGGGTGGTCGGCGCTTCAGCTTCACCGCCCTGGTGATCCTGGGTGACGGCAACGGCATGGTCGGCGTCGGGTACGGCAAGGCCAAGGAGGTGCCGGCGGCGATCCAGAAGGGATCGGAGGAGGCACGGAAGAACTTCTTCCGCGTTCCGCTCATCGCCTCCACCATCCCCCACCCGATCCAGGGTGAGGCTGCTGCCGGCGTCGTCATGCTCCGCCCCGCCTCGCCGGGTACCGGTGTCATCGCCGGTGGCGCCGCTCGCGCGGTGCTCGAGTGTGCCGGAGTCAACGACATCCTGTGCAAGTCTCTGGGGTCGGACAACGCCATCAACGTGGTCCACGCGACCGTGGCGGCGCTCAAGGGTCTGCATCGTCCCGAGGAGGTCGCGGCTCGTCGCGGCCTGCCGATCGAGGACGTCGCGCCCGCGGGCATGCTCCGTGCGCGTGCCGGACAGGGGGCCTGATCATGGCTAGCCTCAAGATCACCCAGGTCCGCGGGACCGTGGGGACCAAGAAGAACCAGCGGGACTCCCTGCGTACGCTCGGCCTCAAGGGCATCCGGAAGACGGTCGTGCGTGAGGACAACGCGCAGACCCGGGGTCTCATCAACGTCGTGAACCACCTCGTCGTGGTCGAAGAGACGGAGTGAGAATGACTATCAAGTTGCATCACCTGCGCCCGGCTCCCGGGTCGCACGCCGAGAAGATCCGTGTGGGTCGCGGCGAGGGCGGCAAGCGCGGCAAGACCGCCGGCCGCGGTACCAAGGGCACCAAGGCGCGTAAGAACGTCCCCGCGGCGTTCGAGGGCGGCCAGATGCCGATCCACATGCGGCTCCCGAAGCTCAAGGGCTTCAAGAACCGCAACAAGGTCGTCTTCCAGGTCGTCAACGTGTCCGACATCCAGCGGCTGTTCCCGCAGGGCGGCGAGGTCGGCGTGTCCGAGCTCGTGGCCGCGGGCGCGGTCCGGAAGAACCAGCCGGTCAAGGTGCTGGGCGACGGGGACATCTCCGTGGCCGTCACCGTGACCGCCGACAAGGTCTCCGCCTCGGCCAAGAGCAAGATCGAGGCCGCCGGCGGAAGCGTGTCGGAGGCCGGGGCCTGATACCCCGCCCGGCCCGTTCACGGGTCGATGACGGGTGCAGGGGTCGGGTCCGAGAGTCTCGGATCCGGCCCCTGCGCTCGTCTTGATAGAGTTTTCCCGTTGTGCGTTTCGGGGTCGGCGCCCGCCGGAAGGTCGGCCCGACTTCCCCCGGCGCATCTGCTTTCGACGACCGGCGGCCCGACGGCCGACCACGACCAGGAGGACATGTGCTCTCCGCACTCGCGTCCGCGATCAAGGACCGGGACCTGAGGAAGAAGATCTTCTTCACCCTGGGGATCATCATCCTCTACCGGATCGGCGCGCAGATCCCGTCGCCCGGCGTCGACTACCCCAAGCTCCGGGGTCTGCTCGACACGGCGATGACCGGGGACAACGCACAGTTGTTCTCCCTGGTGAACCTCTTCTCCGGTGGCGCCCTGCTGCAGTTGTCGGTCTTCGCGATCGGCATCATGCCCTTCATCACCGCGAGCATCATCGTCCAACTGCTCACGGTGGTGATCCCGTACTTCGAGCAGTTGAAGAAGGAGGGGCAGTCCGGCCAGGCGAAGATGACGCAGTACACGCGTTATCTCACCATCGCGCTCGCCGTCCTGCAGTCCGCCGGCATCGTCGCGCTGGCCGACCGGGGGCAGCTCCTCGGCAACGGCCAGTCCGTCCTGATGGACGACAACATCCTCACGCTGCTCACCATCGTCATCGTCATGACCGCGGGCGCCGCACTCGTCATGTGGTTCGGTGAACTGATCACCGACCGTGGCGTCGGTAACGGCATGTCGCTGCTCATCTTCGCCGGTATCGCGTCCCGCATCCCGGCCGAGGGCGTGAACATCTACCAGAACTCGTCGACCATGAAGTTCGCGGCCGTCATGTTCGCGGTCGTCCTCATCGTCGTCGCCGTCGTCTTCGTCGAGCAGGGTCAGCGCCGCATCCCCGTCCAGTACGCCAAGCGCATGGTCGGCCGCCGCCAGTACGGCGGCACCTCCACCTACCTGCCGCTCAAGGTCAACCAGGCCGGCGTCATCCCGGTGATCTTCGCGTCGTCGCTGATGTACGTGCCGATCCTCATCACCCAGCTGATCCAGGGGCCCGAGCCGTCGAGCGACGGGTTCTGGCAGCGGTACGTCATGCAGTACCTGCAGAACCCCTCCAGCTGGGGCTACATCCTCCTGTACTTCGCCCTCATCATCTTCTTCGCGTACTTCTACGTGGCCATCCAGTTCGACCCGATGGAGCAGGCCGAGAACATGAAGAAGTACGGCGGGTTCATCCCGGGCATCCGCCCGGGCCGCCCGACGGCCGAATACCTGGGCTATGTCCTCAACCGGATCCTGCTGTTCGGTTCGCTGTACCTCGGTCTGATCGCGGTACTCCCCAACGTCTTCCTCGACATGGGCAGCGGGGGTGGAGATCTGCAGAACATGCCGTTCGGCGGCACCGCTGTGCTCATCATGGTCTCCGTGGGCCTCGATACCGTGAAGCAGGTCGAGGCGCAGCTGATGCAGCGCAACTACGAGGGCTTCCTCAAGTAGGCGCGGCCTCGTCCGAGCACACCAACTGTAGAAAGGCTGGTCCCCACCATGCGTCTCGTCCTCCTCGGCCCTCCCGGAGCCGGCAAGGGCACCCAGGCTGCTCTGCTCTCGGAGAAGCTCGGCGTCCCACACATCTCGACCGGTGATCTGTTCCGCGCCAACATCTCCCAGGGCACCGACCTCGGGAAGGAGGCCAAGAGCTACATCGACGCCGGCAACCTCGTCCCCGCCGAGGTGACGAACCGCATGGTCGCCGCGCGCATCGCCGAGCCCGACGCCACCGAGGGCTTCCTCCTGGACGGATACCCCCGCAGTGCAGCGCAGGCGGACGCGCTCAAGGAGATGCTCGGCGAGGCCGGCCACACCCTCGACGCGGTCCTGGAGTTCAAGGTCGACGACGACACCGTGGTCAAGCGCATGCTCGCCCGGGGGCGCGAGGACGACACCGAGGACGTCATCCGGAACCGCATGTCGGTCTACCGGTCGGAGACGGCCCCGCTGCTCGAGTACTACGCCGGTGAGGTCAAGAGCATCGACGCCGTCGGTGAGGTCGACGAGATCAACGCACGCGCGCTCGCCGCGCTGGGTCGCTGACGCCCGCCGTGTTCGGACGGTCCCGCAAGGGCGTGGTCACCGCGCGTACCCCGGGTGAGTTGGACGCCATGGAGGCGGCCGGTCGTATCGTCGGACGGGCGTTGATCGCCGCCCGTGAGGCCGCTGTCCCGGGTGCCACCACCGGTGACCTCGACGAGGTCGTCGAGCAACTGATCCGGGACGCCGGGGCCGTGCCGTCCTTCAAGGGGTACGAGGGGTTCCCGGGATCGATCTGCTCCTCGGTCAACGACGTCGTGGTGCACGGGATCCCCGGGCCCGACACCGTCCTGGGGGACGGGGACCTCGTCTCCGTCGACTGCGGCGCCATCCTCGACGGGTGGCACGGGGACTCCGCGTGGTCGTTCGGGGTGGGGACTCTCGCCCCGGAGGTCGCGACCCTCAACGACGCCACGCGGGAGGTCCTCGACGAGGGCATCCTGGCGATGCTGCCCGGGAACAAGCTCACCGACGTCTCGCACGCCCTCGAGGTGGCGACGCGGAGGGCGGAGGAGCGTCACGGCGTCAGCCTGGGCATCGTCGACGGTTTCGGGGGCCACGGGATCGGCCGCGAGATGCACGAATGGCCGTTCCTCGCCAACGAGGGCAAGCCCGGACGCGGCCCCCGGCTGCAGGAGGGTTCGGTCCTGGCGGTCGAGCCGATGCTCGTGCTGGGCGGTGAGACCGACACCCGGACCCTGTCCGATGACTGGACGGTCGTCACCGTCGACGGGTCGCCGGCGGCGCACTGGGAACACACGGTCGCCGTGACGGTGGACGGCCCCCGGATCCTCACGCCCCGCCCGCGCAGCTGAGGACGCACCGCGACCGGGGTCGCCGCTCCGGGGGATCGGAGCGGGTCGACCGCTGACGGTCGCCCACACCGGGTTACAGTGTGTGCCGGTAGTGAACATCTGCTTCCAAAGGTCCCGGCATGCTCGCTGAGCAGGAGTCCGTCGCGCGTCGATCAGTCGTGCGGGGAGCCGTCGCGCTGGTCGTGACGCTCGCTGTCGCCCTCGTCCACATCTCGGGCCCGGGCGTCGCCCCCTCCACCGCCCAGTCGGTGATGGAGGGGGGCGCGGGGTCGATCGAGGCGGATCCCCAGCCGGGGCCGTTCTACCACGCGGATCCGCAACACCTCGCGGACGCCCCTCTCGGTGAGGTGATCAACTCCCGGGACGTGACCATGCCGGCGTTCCTCGGATACCGGGTCACCGAGATCGCCTACCGGTCGACCGACTCCCGCGATCGGCCGCTACTGGCCACCGCGACGGTCGTCCGGCCGCACCACGCCCGCCCCGACGGTCCGGTGTTGAGCTACCAGCACTACCGCAATGCGCTCGGACAGCGATGCGCGCCCACCGAGACCCTCGTCCACCCGACGCTGGAGACCGTGCAGGACAACGCGATGGTGTTCCTGCGGACGCGTCTGGACCAGGGATGGACGGTCATCATCCCGGACCACCTCGGTCCGAAGGTCGCCTATCCCGGCGGTCAGTTGTCGGGTCGGATCGTGTTGGACGGGATGCGTGCGGTGCGGGACGACCCCCGCTTCGATTCCAGGCACAGCCGGTTCGGCGCCCTCGGCTACTCCGGGGGCGGCATCGCGAGCGCGTGGGTGTCGCTCCTGCACGACGACTACGCCCCGGACGTGAATCTGGTCGGGGTGGCGCAGGGCGGTGTCCCGACCGACATGACCACGATGGCGCGGATGGTCGGCAACTGGCCGCACCCGGCGTTCGGCCTGGCGTTCGCCGCGGCTGTCGGCATGGCGCGGGAGTACCCGGAGGCGATCCGGCTCGAGGAGAAGCTCACGCCGGACGGGTGGGCGCTCTACAGCCAGCTGAAGGGGCGCTGCACCGCGACCCTGTTGACGGTCGGGGCGTTCCGGTCCGTCCCGATGGTCCTCCGGGGAGGCGACCTCCTGGCAGAGGAGGGGCTGATGCGGGCGTTCGCGGAGAACAGCATCCGTCAGAGCCCGGACGTGCCCCGGGTCCCGGTGTTCATGTGGCATTCCGGGACCGACCCGCTCGTGCCGTTCTGGGACGCGGAGGAGACCGCCAAGCGGTACTGCCGAGAGGGCGCGCCGCTGACGTGGGAGCCGGGACTCGCGCCGGAGCACCTCATGGGCGCGGTGGAGAAACTGCCCGCGGCGATGAACTGGCTCCAGCAGCGCTTCGACGGGGTGCCCGCGGGGCGGGCCTGCTACGTCTGACCGTCGGTCACCGGGACCGCCGAGGGGACGCCGAGCGCGCGGCGAGGGCCCTGTCGGTGCCCGATTGGCGCAGATCCATCACCTGACGTAAGCTTATACGTCGGTGTGCCCACCAGTGCACCGACAATCCGGTAGACGTCACCCGGGGAATCGTGGAGGACCGTAACCAGCATGGCAAAGAAAGACGGAGCCATCGAGGTCGAGGGCCGTGTCGTTGAGCCGTTGCCGAACGCAATGTTCCGCATCGAACTCGAGAACGGGCACAAGGTCCTCGCACACATCAGTGGGAAGATGCGGCAGCACTACATCCGCATCCTCCCCGAGGACCGCGTGGTCGTGGAGCTCTCGCCCTACGACCTGACCCGCGGCCGGATCGTCTACCGGTACAAGTAAGACGCTCAACTCCCCGCACCAGCCGCCGAGCCCCACAGGGGCCGGCGGGATCACACCCTCGGAAGCGGAGGCCGGGGCCCCGGACGGTTGCTCATCGTGAGATGACCATTCGACAACGGGGACGGTCGGGGAGCAGACCTACCGCACGACGAAAGAGAAACGCCACATGGCACGTCTAGCCGGCGTTGATCTCCCGCGCGACAAGCGCATGGAGATCGCGCTCACCTACATTTTCGGCATCGGTCGCACCCGGTCGCTGGAGATCCTGGGGCGTACGGGCATCAGCCCGGATCTGCGCACCAAGGACCTCACCGACGAGCAGTTGACCGTCCTTCGTGACGACATCGAGGGCAACTACAAGGTGGAGGGTGACCTCCGCCGCGAGGTCCAGGGCGACATCCGCCGGAAGATCGAGATCGGTAGCTACCAGGGCCTGCGCCACCGCCGTGGCCTGCCGGTCCGTGGACAGCGTACCAAGACCAACGCCCGTACCCGTAAGGGTCCGAAGAAGACCGTCGCCGGAAAGAAGAAGTAATGCCCCCCAAGTCACGCGCTGCGGGCCCCAAGAAGACGGGCCGTCGCAAGGAAAAGAAGAACGTGCCCCTGGGCCAGGCCCACATCAAGAGCACGTTCAACAACACGATCGTCTCGATCACCGACCCGTCCGGTGGCGTCCTCGCATGGGCGTCCTCCGGCCACGTCGGCTTCAAGGGCTCGCGCAAGTCGACGCCCTTCGCCGCCCAGCTCGCCGCCGAGAACGCGGCCCGCAAGGCGCAGGAGCACGGCGTCAAGAAGGTCGACGTGTTCGTCAAGGGCCCCGGCTCGGGACGTGAGACCGCGATCCGCTCGCTCCAGGCCGCCGGCCTCGAGGTGGGCACGATCTCCGATGTCACCCCCCAGCCCCACAACGGCTGTCGTCCGCCCAAGCGGCGTCGAGTCTGAGCCGGAAGGAACGCACTAAATCATGGCACGTTACACCGGCCCCGTCACCCGCAAGTCCCGCCGTCTGGGCGTGGACCTCGTGGGTGGAGACACCGCATTCGAGCGTCGGCCCTTCCCGCCCGGTCACCACGGCCGCGCGCGGATCAAGGAGTCCGAGTACCGCACCCAGCTGCAGGAGAAGCAGAAGGCCCGCTTCACCTACGGCGTGATGGAGAAGCAGTTCCGTCGTTACTACGAGGAGGCGAACCGCCGCGCCGGCAAGACCGGTGAGAACCTCCTGCAGATCCTCGAGTCGCGACTGGACAACGTCGTGTACCGCGCGGGTCTCGCGCGGACGCGTCGCCAGGCCCGTCAGCTCGTGGCCCACGGTCACTTCCTGGTCAACGACCAGAAGGTCACCATCCCGAGCTACCGGGTCTCGCAGTACGACATCGTCGACGTCCGTCCCAAGTCCACCAAGATGGACTGGTTCGAGATCGCCCAGGAGACCCTCGGCGAGCGTCCCGTCCCGGCGTGGCTGCAGGTCGTCCCGACGACCCTGCGGGTCCTCGTCCACCAGCTCCCCGAGCGCGCGCAGATCGATGTGCCGCTGCAGGAGCAGTTGATCGTCGAGCTCTACTCGAAGTGATCTGTCCCCCCTCGTCGCCGGGCGGGCCGCACACCGCGGCCCGCCCGGCGACGGTGGGTTCCCACGGCGTCAAATAGCGGGCGTCGAGAATCGAAAGAGGTAGCACATGCTCATCTCCCAGCGGCCCACCCTCACCGAGGAGGTCGTCTCCGAGAACCGCTCGCGGTTCGTGCTCGAGCCCCTCGAGCCCGGTTTCGGCTACACCATCGGCAACTCGCTGCGGCGCACGCTGCTGTCGTCCATCCCGGGCGCGGCCGTGACCAGCATCCGCATCGAGGGCGTCCTGCACGAGTTCACCACCGTGCCTGGCGTGAAGGAGGATGTCACCGACATCATCCTCAACCTCAAGGGCCTGGTTGTCTCGTCCGTCGAGGACGAGCCGGTCACCATGTACCTCAAGAAGCAGGGTCCGGGAGCCGTCACCGCCGGTGACATCGTCCCGCCCTCCGGCGTCGAGGTGCACAACCCGGACCTGCACATCGCCACCCTCAACGAGAAGGGTCGGCTGGAGATCGAGCTGGTCGTCGAGCGTGGCCGCGGCTACGTTCCCGCCGGGCTCAACAAGGACGCGGGCCACGAGATCGGCCGGATCCCGGTCGACTCGATCTACTCGCCCGTGCTCAAGGTGACCTACAAGGTCGAGGCCACCCGTGTGCACCAGCGCACCGACTTCGACCGTCTGGTCCTGGACGTCGAGACCAAGAACTCGATGACCGCCCGGGACGCCCTGGCGTCCGCCGGCAAGACCCTCGTCGAGCTCTTCGGCCTCGCCCGTGAGCTCAACGACGAGGCGGAGGGCATCGAGATCGGGCCGAGCCCGGCCGAGGCCGACCACATCGCCGCCTACGGTATGCCGATCGACGACCTGGACCTGTCGGTCCGGTCCTACAACTGCCTCAAGCGCGAGGGCGTCCACACCGTGGGCGAGCTCGTGGCCCGCAGTGAGTCGGACCTGCTCGACATCCGGAACTTCGGACAGAAGTCGATCGACGAGGTCAAGGTCAAGCTCGTGGAGCTCGGCCTGTCCCTCAAGGACGCGCCCCCCGGATTCGATCCCGCCTCGGTCGCCGGCTACGACGCCGAGACCGGCACGTGGACCGACGAGGGCGGCGAGGATTACGCCGAGACCGAGCAGCTCTGACGAGCGCCCGGAACACCATTCCTAGGAGAATCTGATGCCCAAGCCCAAGAAGGGCGCCCGCCTCGGCGGATCCGCCGCCCACCAGCGGCTCATCCTCTCGAACCTGGCCACCCAGCTGTTCGAGCACGACGCGATCCGCACCACGGAGACCAAGGCGAAGCTGCTGCGCCCCTACGCGGAGAAGCTCATCACCAAGGCGCGTCGTGGCACGCTGGCCGACCGTCGTGAGGCCGCCAAGGTCATCCGCGACAAGGACGTCCTGCACAAGCTGTTCGCCGAGATCGGCCCCCGGGTCGCGAACCGCGACGGTGGCTACACCCGGATCGTCAAGCTCGAGAACCGCAAGGGCGACAACGCGCCCATGGCGATGATCGCGCTCGTCACCGAGGAGCTCGCCTCCGCCGAGGCCTCGCGCGCCACCCGCGCCGCGGCGTCCAAGGCGGCCACCGCGCCGGCCG
>NZ_JAALDT010000329.1:0-5102 GCF_014144995.1 Dietzia sp. DQ11-71
GCCCCCGCGGCCAGCACGACCAGCGGGGCCTGCTCGAGCGCCCCCACCTGCCCGGTGCCGAGCTCTTGCGTTGCGCCGACCTCCCGCCCGGCGGTGGGCTCCTCGACCCGGGCCTGGGCCCCGCGGTGCCAGATCGTCCATAGGACCTTGCCGGAGTAGGCCGCCGACAGGGCCGCCGCCACCAGTCCTGTGGCGTAGAGCCAGGCCGAGGTCTCCAGGGCCCCAGCCAGCACCGCGTCTTTGGTCGCCCACAGGGACAGCGGTGCGATCCCGGCCAGGGCCAGGGCTCCCACGGTTGCGGTCACGCCCACCACCGGCCATCGGCGGCCCGCCCCGCGCAGTTCCGTGAGCTTCTCGGTGCCCAACGCGGTGAGCCACGTCCCGGCAGCGAGGAACAGCAGTGCCTTGGTGGAGGCATGGGCCACCAGTTGGGCGGCACCTCCGCTCACCGCGCCCACTCCGGCGGCCAGCACCACAAATCCCATTTGCGCCACAGTGGACGCCGCCAGCAACTGTTTGAGATCCCGTTGGGCCAACGCCACGATCCCCATCGCCACCGCGGTCAGTAGCCCGATCCACGCGGCGGCCGGGCCCGCCCACCCGGTGGAGGCGAGCAGCGGCTCCACGCGCAGCAGCAGGTAACCGCCCATTGCCACCATCGCCGCCGAGTGCAGCAGTGCGCTGACCGGACTGGGGCCCTTCATCGCGCCGGAGAGCCAGAACGAGAACGGCAGCTGCGCGGCCTTGCCCAGTGCCGCCACCAGGATCCCGGCCGCCACCACGTGCCGCCACGGGCTCTCCGCCGCCGGCAACTCGGACAGGCCCATACCGGCGCCGCCGGCCAAGGCAGCGCCGGCGGCCAGGTAGAGACCCAGGTCGGCGGTACGGGTGGTGAGGAAGGCCGTGAGCCCGGCCGAGACGCGGTCGGTGTCCCGCCACCAGAACCCGATCAACGCGTACGAGGTCGCGCCCATCAACTCCCAGGCAAACAGCAGCGCCGGCAGGCTGGCGGCCGAGGCCGTGATCAGGGCCGCGGCGGCGAAGAGCAGCATCAGCCCGTGGAAGCGGGGCCGGGCCGCCCGGATGTTGCCGGCCGCAAAAACCAGCACCAAAAGGGTCACCACTGCGACCATCGGCAGGGTCAGCGCCGCCAGGGCGTCGACCTCCAATGCCACGTCGACGCCGGCGATGAACGGGAACGCCACCGCAGGCCGCGCAACGGCGACGACAGCCGCCAGCAGCGCGGTCACGGCAGCGGTCGATACCGCGATCGGGGCCGCAACCCGCTCCGCCCGGGTCAGCGCGAGCACCGCACCCACGGCAGCCGGGAGCACCACCAGGGTCAGCAGCAAGGTCTGGTCGGCGGTCATCCGGAGAGATCCTCGGCCATGTCGGTCATGTCGGTCTGCCGCTTGCGGTGCAACAGCGTCGCCACGGCAAAGCCCATGGCCATCTCCACGGTCATGGCCGCCAGCACCACCAGCAGCAGCACCTGCCCGGAGGGGCCCGGGGCCAGGAACCACCAGAACCCCGCGGCGGCCAGGAGCACCCCGTTGATCATCAACTCCAGGCCCATCATCACCATCACCACCACCTGCTGGGACAGGGCCCCGTAGAGCCCGACGGCGAACAGGGCGGCGGCCACCACCAGAACGGCCTCCAGGGTCATCGACCCACACCTCCCGGCTGGGGGTCGTCGGCCGGGCGGCGCCGCAGATCGTCGCCGAGCCGGTCGTAGCGGGTGCGCCCGGCGGCCAGGACGATCCCGGCCACGATGGTGGCCACCATGACCGCGCCCACCACGGCCATCACCAACATCTTTTCGCCCATGATCTCCAGGCCCAGCGCGTTGGTGAGGTCCTCGGGTGGGGCGCCACGTCGCTCGGGCCACGGGATCAGCAGCGCCCCGGCGGCCAGCAGCACAAAGACCCCGACCGAGGTGCCGATCGCGGTCTTCTTCCCGTGGGTCATGTCCATCGGCATCAGCGCCGGGTTCATGCCCATGAACATCACCATGTAGACCGCCATCACCGCCATCTCCATGACCATCATCAGAATCGTGATGATGCCCAGGTAGCTCTGACCCAGCAGCAAAATCATCACCCCCACGGCGATGAACGATGCCGCCAGCGCGTAGGTGGCCCGGGCCATCGAGTCCACCACGAACACGGCCGTCCCCGCGGTCACCGCCACCACAGCGAGTACCCAGAACACGATCCCGACCAGCACGGCTCAGCCCTTCCAGACCACGACGAGGGACACAAGCAGATCCTGGGCCACGACGGCCGGGAGCAAGACAGTCCAGCCGATCTCCATGAACCGATCCGGTCGCAGCAGCGGAAGTTTGCGCCGCGCCCACACCAGAACCGTCAGCACCAGCGCTGTCTTGACCAGCACCCACGCCCAGTCGGGCAGGACGGGCCCGGCACCACCGCCGAGGAAGAGCGGCACCGAGAACGCCGCCCCGGCGGTGAGGAACAGGTAGCGCCCGGCCTGCAGGACCAGCCGATCGACCCCCGAGAGTTCGGCCGTCACCCCGCCGACGATGTCCGCGGACAGGGCCGGGGCGAATGGACCCCATACAGAGAAGCCGGTCACGCCGATCAGGAAGACCAGGAACGCCACCGGCATCCACACCACAAACCACACGCCGTCCTGCGCGGCCGCGACGTCGCCCACCGCCAGACTGCCGGCGGCGATCGCCGGGGCCACCAATGCGAACATCAGCGGCAGCTCATAGGCCAGCCCGTGCGCGAGGAAGCGGTAACCGCCCACCAGACCGTGGATGGAGTTGGCGCCCCACCCCGCCAGCCAGACCAGGGCCCACACCATGACGTCGACGGCGTTGAACCACACGACTCCCACGTCGAGGTCCGCCAGTGTCCAGCGGCCCAGCGGGATCACGGCGATCATCAGGAACGCCCCGACCAGCATGCCCGCGCCGCCGATCCGCCACAGCAGGGTGTCCGCGGCGACCGTCGTGCGGCGACGCTGCCGCAACAGACGGGCCGCACGGGCCAGGGGAGTGGGCCCGCCACGACCGCCGCCCCGCGCCGGCGACGAGAGCA
This sequence comes from Dietzia sp. DQ11-71, assembly GCF_014144995.1. Taxonomy (NCBI): domain Bacteria; kingdom Bacillati; phylum Actinomycetota; class Actinomycetes; order Mycobacteriales; family Dietziaceae; genus Dietzia; species Dietzia sp. DQ11-71. Next base: position 3,069 of record NZ_JAALDT010000329.1, read on the forward strand.
CCCCGTCCAGCGCCACCGCGAACAACGCCAGCCCACACAGGATCACCCCGGCCAGCACGGCCCACCCACCGGACACGGTCGTCACCACGGTCTCAGACATGCCCCACCTCCCGGACGGCAGGATGCGAGCCCAGATCAAGGCTCGCCACCGCCAAGCGCACAGTGCCCAGCTCCAAACCGGTCACCAGGTCCGGCACCACCGCCCACGGCACAGTTAGTTGGTCCGCAGATTCCTGCGCTGAGCCGCCATCCGCCCGGTCCGGCGTTGCGCCGCCGACCTCGACGCGGATCCGTTCCAGTTGGGCCAGCAACCGGTCGTGGGCATCCCCGAGGCAGTGCCCCGGCAAGCCGTGGCGCTCCAGATCGGCCGGGCCGAGCGGCAGCACGCCCCGCAATGACCAGCGCAGCAGCCGCGACCTGCGAACCTTCCGGTGCAGACGCTCGACGGCGTCACGGGCGGCACCGGGATCGCCCGTCAGAATCCCGTCCCGGGCACGGCGGGCGCAGTCCGCCAGGTCTTCGGCACCGGCCAGTGCCAGCAGTGCCATGACCTGATCACATTGGATCACCGTGGCAGACGCGTGGTCCGTGGGCCGACCGGGTGCTCCGGCCCTGTGCTCCGTCGCGTCGATCACCGAGGCGGTGGCGTCGACGACAACGTCCCCCTGTAGCGAGCAGTGCAGCACGAGCCCGGCCGGCCAGAACGGCAATACCGGACCGAGCGGCAGATGGAGAACATCCATCTCCAGGCCGTCGCGGTCCTCCCCGCCTTCGGCCAAGGGAATCCCGGCGGGAGCCATGTCCATATCCCCGTGGCCTTCATGGCCCTCGTGCCCGCCGTGGTCTGCGTGGCCCTCGTGGCCACCATGCCCGCCATGGTCTTCGTGGCCCTCGTGCGCCTGGCGATCCGCGTGCTCTTCGTGGTCCGAGTGTCCACCGTGGCCCTGGTGTTCCTCGTGTCCTTCGTGCCCTTCGCCATCAGCATTGTTCGCGTGATCGGACATCGAGGGCTCCTGCGCCCGTTCGCGGGCGTCGGTCCGGTGATGGGAAGTGTCGAGCAGGAGCGCAGTGGCATTGTCGAGGGCGGGAACCACCGCTCCGGGCGAGGCGATGCCGATGCGCACCCGAGGGCCGGGCATCTGCTCCCAGAGGCGGTTCGCCAGATCCGACAGCTCAGGGCCCGGCGCACCACACACGACGAGCACGTCCCCCTGAGCCGGACTACTGGCTATCCGCCACCCGCGACGGAGTAGCTGTTGCTCAAGCTCCATCCGAGTCGCCCACTGGCCCGGGGCCTCGACGACGAGCACCCGGGTGGCCTGGACGGCGAGGCGGGCGAGAAACGGGCTCAAGCCCATCGGAATGCGCCTTCTCGCCGTGCCCAGGCCACGGCGACTAGCAGGGCACCAAGGAACAGGAACATCTCCACCACCGCAGAGAGCCCCTTCTCGATCACCACCACGGCCCACGGGTACATAAAGAGCATCTCGACGTCGAAGGCCAGAAACACGATCGAGGCGAGGTACCAGCGTGCGTGGAACCGCGACAGGGCGTGCTCCTGCGGTGCCCACCCGGATTGGGCCGGCAGGACTGTCAACGGGTCGGAGGTAATGCTGGCCACGCGGTGGAGTGCATAGAAGAGAGCAACGACAGACAGCGCCACCAGAGCCACGGACACGATCCCTGAGGACATGACGGTCTCTCCCCTTTCTCGCGGTCGAACATCGAGGCCGGTCGCTGAGCGGTGGGAGTCACCTTAACGGATTACCGCGATCGATAATCTCGTTCCAGCTCGGCGGTCAGCCGTGACCGGGGCCGGCTCCGCAGAGCAGGAACACCCGCGTGTGGGTCCGACTGATGCGAAATCTCTGGAACCGGTTGGGCTCGACTGGGGGCGGGGTTGTCGTCGAAAGAAAGCGCACACCTCCGCGCGTCGCTGGCTACTCATCGAAGAACTGTCCACATTCCTTGACACAGCCCAGATGACCTGTGAGCGTTGCGTTTCGTCCGTGAAAGCCGCTGTTGGTGCATTGC
>NZ_JAALDT010000032.1:0-1391 GCF_014144995.1 Dietzia sp. DQ11-71
CACGTTGACCCACGACCATCCCCGCTCGCGCGGGGAGCGCACCGGAGTCGCCCCCGTAGGGTCGCCCCCTTCCGGACCATCCCCGCTCGCGCGGGGAGCACGAGATGAACGTGCGAACCGCCACTCATCAAGCGGGACCATCCCCGCTCGCGCGGGGAGCACCACGGCTCCGGGTCCCCGCCGTAGACATTGGCGGGACCATCCCCGCTCGCGCGGGGAGCACTGGTCGTCGAGCAGGCCGAGGGTCAGGCCGGGGGGACCATCCCCGCTCGCGCGGGGAGCACTCGGCCCCGGGCCGATTCCATGGCGATGCCAGGGACCATCCCCGCTCGCGCGGGGAGCACGGTCTGCCGCCGGAGTTCCAGCCGTCGAAGTGGGGACCATCCCCGCTCGCGCGGGGAGCACCAGGCAGAAGCGGGGCGGCGTACGCGTCGCCAGGGACCATCCCCGCTCGCGCGGGGAGCACGGACGTGTGGTCCCCGTGCGGTGACTACGCCGAGGACCATCCCCGCTCGCGCGGGGAGCACCCGCTCTATCTCCCGTTCACGGACTGGTCCCAGGGACCATCCCCGCTCGCGCGGGGAGCACCTGGTGTTCAAGGTCAAGGACCGCCGGAAGCGGGGACCATCCCCGCTCGCGCGGGGAGCACCACTGACTACTACACCCCCGCCGAGCTCTCCGGGGACCATCCCCGCTCGCGCGGGGAGCACTCAGCAACAGACATAGGTTAGAACCTCCAGACGGGACCATCCCCGCTCGCGCGGGGAGCACCCGCACGCGATCATCTCCTCGCGGTTCAAGACGGGACCATCCCCGCTCGCGCGGGGAGCACACGAACGATCCTGTGCAGTCGGTCATGTTCTCGGGACCATCCCCGCTCGCGCGGGGAGCACGTAGAAGTAGATGCCGGCGAACCGCCACCTCGGGGACCATCCCCGCTCGCGCGGGGAGCACGTCGACGAAACGGGACTCGAACCCGTACACGAGGGACCATCCCCGCTCGCGCGGGGAGCACCCGACCGGCGAACTCGGCAGCCGCGATCGACAGGGACCATCCCCGCTCGCGCGGGGAGCACCACCTCGACGCCCTGCGCGTCGACCTGGACCAGGGACCATCCCCGCTCGCGCGGGGAGCACGGCGACCTTGAGCTTCTGCACAGCCGCGGCGAGGGACCATCCCCGCTCGTGCGGGGAGCACACGCACTTACGCGACTAACAGACTTGCCCAACGGGACCATCCCCGCTCGCGCGGGGAGCACCGCAGCTCGGCGAACCGGCCCCCGGGTGCTGCCGGACCATCCCCGCTCGCGCGGGGAGCACCGATTCGCTCCCCAGACGAGGGACCTCCTCACGGGACCATCCCCGCTCGCGCGGGGAGCACGTGGTCGAGA
>NZ_JAALDT010000330.1:0-7386 GCF_014144995.1 Dietzia sp. DQ11-71
CACCCGGTCCGCGGATCTCCGAGCAGGCGTACCTGGCGCCCAGCAGTGTGGCCTGACCCGCGAGCGCGGCCCGGGCACCGTCGCGGGGCGTGACGACCCCGGCGGCAACGGTGTCGGGGACGACGTCCGGATCGAAGGCCGGCGGGGTGGTCGTCGCCGTGGTCGCCGAGGTCGTCATCGACGCGTCGGTCGTGGCCCCCGCAGCCGTGGTCTCCGCACCTTCCGTGTCCGCCGATCCCGTATCCGGGACCTCGGCGGCGTCGGTAGCGGCGTCGGTGCCCGTCGCGTCGGCGTCGGTCGTGCTGGTGCCCGCCAGTCCGGCTTCGTACCTCTCGGGTGACCCCGGGCCGCCGTAGGTGCACAGCAGCCCCAGGTCGCCGGAACCGGTCGGGGCGACCTCCGGCATGTCGGCACCGGTGAGGTCGATGATCTCCTCGGTGGTCAGGTCGAGGAGCTCGCAGGCGTTGAGTCGTTCCTCGGGCGCGGGCCGACCCTCGACCATCTCGGCGGCGACGTCGTGCCGGGGATTCGGGGTGAGTCTCGGCGGGCCCGCGTCACCCGAACCGGGGCCGGTGGCAGTGCATCCGGCGACAGCCACCGTGGCCGCCAGAGCGGCGACGCCTCCGGCGAGACGGCGTCCGCTCGCCGGACGGGGTCGCTGCGATCGCATGGCCCGATCCTACGGGTCGGCCCCACGGCCATGACCCCGACGTCCGGCGTTCACCGCGCGTGCGCGGCCCGCTCATCTCGCTCGGCGACACTGCCGGGTGTGGAAGCGAGACGCGGGCGGGACGCGCAGCCGCTGCCGGGGCCCGCACTCGGCTACCGGCGTTCGGACCTGCACGAACACGGGAGACCTCCCGGGGGGTGGAGGGAGGTCATCGCCCACGCCGTGCTCGGCGAGGGCGTCGCCCTGTTCGACGGGGCCGCGGACGATCTGCTGAGTCTGACCGCCCACGCCCGCGCGGGGATCAGGACGGCCCCGGCGGATCCGCCTCTGGCATCGGACCTCGTCGTGCTCGACGGGCCGATGCGTGGACCCTGCCGACTGGTCGACCTGATCGACGAGTCGCTCCGGCAGGGCGTCGTCGTCGGCACCCTCGAGGGCAACACCGCGGTGGCCGAGCACCGCTGCCACCTCGACCTGCACCCCGGGACGGACGAGGTCACCGTCACCGTCCGGACGGTGTGGCGGCCGCGCACCTTCTCGGTGCTTCCCGGTGCCGCGGGCCGCGAGGCGCGCGCCTACGAACGCATGGGCGACCGCCTGGTCCGGACGCTCGGCGGGGCTTTCTAACCGGGCACGGCGCCGTCGGGGGCAGCCGGGCCTCTGGCGACGTCGGTCGGCTCGGTCACCGAGCCCCGGATGGCATCGAACGATTCCCGGATGCGGTATTCGAGCAGGGATCCGGGCTCGTCGGTGCGCCACCGTTCCACGGCGATGCGGAGGATCGCGATCGACGCGGCCGCCACCGTCGCGGCCTCCACCGAGTCCGGTTCCCGCCCCTCCCGGCGCGCCACCAGGGACGCCAGCTCCTTCTCGTTGCCCGCCAGGATCTCGTAGACCTGGGTCCGGACGCTCGCCTCCCGGCGCCACATGTCGTGGAATCGGTCGAAGGCCCGGCTCTGCCGCCGTGCGTTGGACACCTGGTGCCACATGAGCCGTGAGAGGGCGGTCATGGTGGACACGCTGCGGTCGGTGAGGAACTCCCTCACCGCGTCACGACCGGCGGGGGGAGTGTCGGGGATGCAGGCGGCGGCCTTCGACGGGAAGTAGTTGAAGAACGTCCGCCGCGACACGTTGGCGGCTCTGGCGATCTCGTCGACCGTCACCGCGTCGAGTCCCCGCTCGATGACCAGATCGACCGCGGCGGCGGAGATCGCACCGCGCAGGTCGCGGCGGCGGTCCTCCGCGCGGTCGGCGCCCGCAGCGATGCTCGTGGAGTCGCTCATCTGCCACCTCCCGGTGCCGTCGCCGTGTCGGCGGTCAGCCGCACCGCCACGGTCAACAGTACTGACCGACCCGGCATCTATCCTGGCGGTATGCGCAAACCCGCCTCCCCAGCCCTCGTCGCGGTGTCCGCGGTCCTGCTCGGTGCCCTCGCCGGGTGCGGCGGCTCCGAGCCGGCCCCGGAGATGGGCACCATCCGGACCGCCCCTCCCGAGACGACCGAGCCGGAACTGCCGCCCGTCGAACCGGTCGCCGATGCCGAGTGCCCGTACCTGTCCGCCGACGAGGTCGCACGACTCAGCGGCCAGCCGGTCACCGACGTGCGGATCGACGACGGCGTGGAGCCCGCGGCCTGCTTCTTCTACGACTCGAGCGGCGAGGTGCAGCTCACGACCACCGTGTATTCGGTCGCGTCCCCGGAGCGGGCGGCGGAGCTGGTGGAGGAGTCGGCGCCCTCCGACGAGGCCGAACCCTCGCAGGCGGACGGAGGCTGGAGCGGCGGCCGTACGGTGGGCCTGGGCGGTGCGCTGGTGGTCCTGTCCCGCGACGCCCGGGTGCTGGCCGTGCAGTCCACGCAGGACGACCCGACGACGGCCCAGCGGATCGCTGACGTCACCGCCCCGCGGGTGGCGGGCTGACCCGCCGCGCAGTAGGGATCACGTGCAGGGGATCAGGTCGGGTCGGTGACCATCCCCAGGATGAGCTCGGCCATGGAGCGGGCGGTCATCGCGGTGGTCCGGACTTCGCCGAGCATGGCGGCGGTCACCGAGCCGTCGTGGAGGAGCGCCAACCGGTCGGCCAGGTCGGTGATGTTGTCCGGGTCCTCGAGGCCCATGCCGGCGAGCTCGGAGCGCAGGGTCTCGGCGACCCACTGCCGCTGATCGGCCACGGCGGCGCGGATCGCGCGCTCGCCGTCCGTCGCCGGGCTGGGGAACTCGATCGCCGCCGCGAGGTGGCAGGACCCGGGCATGGCGGGCTCGACCTGCTCGCGGACGATGTCGAACAGTGCCAGGATGCGGCCCCGGGCATCCGGGGCGAGGTCGGCGCGACGCCGCCACAGGTCACGGTCCCGTTCGGCGACCGACCGCAGATAGGCCACGACGAGCTCGTCCTTCGACCCATAGGTGTTGTACAGGCTGGCCTTGGCCACCCCGGCCTCCCGCAGGATCCGGTCGATCCCGACCGCACGGATCCCGTCGGTGGAGAACAGACGGGTCGCCGTCGCCAGGAGCCGCTCCCGCGGCCCGGGCTTGGTCGACCGTGTGCTCGTCACGGGGTACACACTATCGGCAGTGACCGCCGACACCACGGGGCCGGTGCCGCGCGCGGCGGACACCGGCCCCATCGCCTGACGGTGCGGTCGATGATGGTCAGGCCGGCGGCTGGCCGTCGGCCGGCGGGCGGCTGTGCTGCGACGAGTCCGGGTTCGGCGTCGGCGTGCCGTCCGGGGCGTCCGGGACCTCGGGCGTGTCCGCGGTGCGTCCGGTGAGGAACTCGCCGGCCTTCTGCTGGGCGGTGTCGACGTGCTGGGCGTGCTTGCCGCCGGTGCGCTTGTCGAACGCGTCGCCCGCCTTCTGAAGCGCGGACTCCACCTTGCCCGGGTTCTTGCGGGCGAGGTCCTTGGCCTTGTCGAACAGTCCCATGTCGGACTCCTTCTACTCGGGATGGTGTACACGAACGCCCCGGCCCTTGTCGGGGCCGGGCCGTCCGGATGATGCGGTGTCTCTGGCGTCTCGCGCCCGGGTCAGACCCTGGTGCGTCCGCGACCCTTGATGGCAGAGACGATGAAGATGACCAGGATCGCGCCGATGATCGCGGCGACGAAGCCCCAGATGGAGAATGCCTCCGGCATGCCACCGCCACCGGTGACGAGGGAGACGAGGAGGCCGACGATGAAGGCGCCGATCACGCCGGCGAGAACGTTGGCGACGAGGCCCATCTGTGCGTTCTTGCCCATGATCATGGAGGCGATCCAGCCAGCGAGGCCACCGACGATGATCCAGGAGATGATGCTCCACAACATTGTGGTTGTCCTTTCCCGAGAGTCGTACTCGGCCCGGGACGGGCCGCTCTCTCAGGAGAACACGACACAGACACGAATGCTTCCGGTCGCACGCCGTGTGGCGTTAAACGTCGCTCACTCGTTACCGGTCCGTGTCCGCCGGGCCACCCGCCCGCGGCCTCAGGCGATCTCCGCGGCCTCGGGGTGCTTTTGGATGTATCCCGCGACGAACGAACACGACGGGCGCACCCGCAGTCCCTCCTCCCGGGTCACCTGCAGCGCCTCACCGACCAGCGTCCCGGCGAGACCGCGCCCACCGAATTCGGACGCGACCACCGTGTGGGGGAACTCCCGGACGCCGTCCGTGCCGTCGGAATAGTCGGCGAAACCCGCCACCACATCGTCCACGAGGATCTCGAATCGCCCGGCGGCGGTGTCACGCCGAACCTGAACGTTGTCCTCGCAGCTCATGAGTGCGATTCCGGACGGACGACCATCACCGGGCACGGGGCCGCCTGCAGGAGCGCGCGGGAGGTGGAGCCGAGGACCATGCCCGTGAACCCGCCCCGCCCGTGGGAGCCGACGACGACGAGCTGGGCGTTCTCGGCCTGCTCGACGAGTGCCTGGACCGCGCGATCGCGCGTGACGAACCGCTGCACCTCGACATCGGGGTACCGGTCCGAGAATCCCGCCAGCCGCTCCGACAGCGTCTGGAGCTGCTGCTCCTCGAGTTCCTTCCAGTCATCCTCGGTGAGGGAGATGCCGGCCGCCGCGGCCTGCACCTGCGGATCCATCCAGGTGTGCACGGCGACGAGGGGGGCGGACCGCGCGGAGGCCTCGGCGAACGCCCACTCGGTGGCCTTGGCGCTGACCTCGGAGCCGTCGATCCCCACGACGACCGGGCCGCTGCGGTTCAGGTCGTCCGTGTCCTCCCGGGTCACCACGACCGGGCAGAACGCGTGGCTGGCCACCGCCGCCGACACCGAGCCGAGCACCATGCCCTTGATCCCGCCCAGGCCGCGGGAACCCAGGACGATGAGCTTGGCCTTGCGCGAGTAGTCGATGAGCACCTGCGCGGGGTTGCCCTCGACGACCGCGTGCGACAACTCGATGCCGGGCGCCACCTTGGCCGCGGTCTCGCGGGCCTTCTCGATGATGGGCGTGCACTCCCGCTCCAGCTCGTCGTAGACGGGCTGCGGAGGGATCATCCCCTCGGCGAACATCGCGGCCGGCATCGTGTAGCTGGTCACGAGGAGCAGCGGGATGCGGCGGGTGGCGGCGGTGTTGGCGGCGTACGCGACCGCACCGGTGGAGGCGGCAGAGCCGTCGACGCCGACGACGACGGTGTTCTCGAGGGAAGCCATGACCCCGACCCTACCGCCGGGATACGACACCGGATCGCGGTTTGGGAGTGGGCCGTCTAGAGCTGGTCCGGAAACGGGGCGTTGGCCGGGTAGGCCATGTTGAAACTCCCCTGGAACGCCGGGAGGACGACGCGGCCCGGGCCGAAGAGGAAGAAGTCGACGACGACGTCGATCATGGGCGCTCCCGAGTGTTCAGAGTGGTGCGAGGGACAGATGGTGCTCGAGTGAGTGTAGCCCACCGACTAGGCTCGTGGACATGTCCAGCTCGAGACGCCGTGGGCGGCCCCTCCCGCTGCGGAACGGTGTCGACCCGGTCCGGATCCGGCTGGCCGACCCCGGACAGGGGCCCCGCAGCATCCCCGAGGAGTTGCGCCGACGCTTCCCCGACCGGCTCGCCGAGCTCACCGTGGCCCTCGAGGCGGGGCAGGTCGTCACCGCCGACGGGGCACCGGTCACTGCCGCCACCCGGCGGCACCGGGGGATGGACGTGTGGATGTACCGGACGCCGGAGCCCGAGATCCCGGTCCCGTTTGAGGTCGAGGTCCTGCACGCGGACGACCGCCTCGTCGTCGTCGACAAACCCCACTACCTCGCCACGACCCCCCGCGCGGGGCACGTCACCGAGACCGCACTCGTCCGGCTCCGGCGCGATCTCGCGGTGGACGACCTCGCGCCCGCCCACCGCCTCGACCGGCTCACCGCCGGCGTCCTGGTCTTCACCGTCGATCCCGCGCACCGCGGCGCCTACCAGGAACTCTTCGCCGCCCGCCGGGTCACCAAGACCTACCTGGCGGTCGCGACCGCCCCCGACGGGGTTCCCGCCGAACGGCAGCGGTCCAGCCGGATCGTCAAGACCCGCGGCGTCCTGCAGGCGGCCGAGGTCGACGGCGAGCCCGACGCCCACACCCGCATCACCCTCCTGGGCACCCGGGGGGACGGGGCCGGGCGGATCGGGCTCTACCGGCTCGAACCCACCACCGGCCGCACCCACCAGCTGCGCGTGCACATGAACGCACTCGGGACCCCGATACTCGGCGACGACCTCTACCCCCGTGTGCTCGACGTTGCCCCCGGCGACTTCTCGACACCACTGCAGTTGCTGGCCGAGTCGATCGCCTTCACCGACCCCGTCTCCGGTGAGAATCGCGAGTTCGCCACCCGGCGGACCCTCGACGCCTGGACCCGTGAGCAGGATCAGGGTGGACACCCGGGCAATCCCCCATCGGCTTCCGCTCCGAATTCCTGCAAGCTTTAGATCGACCACCATGATCCGAGGGAGCACATGACCACCCAGGCCGAGACCCACCAACACGACGGCGAGCCGCACTCCGCGGCCGCCGTCGCCACCGACCTCGTCATGACCTACGGGGAGGGCGAGACCGAGGTCCGTGCACTCGACCACGTCAGCGCGACCTTCGAACGCGGACGGTTCACGGCGATCATGGGCCCCTCCGGCTCGGGCAAGTCGACCCTCATGCACTGCATGGCGGGACTGGACCGGCCGACCTCCGGGTCGGTGCGGATCGGGGATACCGAGATCGTGGGGCTGGCGGACAAGGAACTGACGGCGCTGCGACGCGACCGCATCGGATTCGTCTTCCAGTCCTTCAACCTCGTCCCGACCCTGACGGCCGAGGAGAACATCACCCTGCCCCAGGACATCGCCGGCCACAGTATCGACCGGCCCTGGTTCGACGAGGTGATCGGCCGGCTGGGGATCGCCGACCGGCTCTCGCACCGGCCGTCCGAACTGTCCGGCGGCCAGCAGCAGCGCGTGGCGTGCGCCCGCGCCCTGGTCGGCCGCCCGGACATCCTGTTCGGTGACGAGCCCACCGGCAACCTCGACTCCACCTCCTCGGCCGAGGTCCTGGCCATCCTGCGCAGCGCCGCAGACGACTTCGGTCAGACCGTCGTGATCGTCACCCACGACCCGCGCGCCGCCACCTACGCCGACCGCGTCCTGCTGCTCGCCGACGGCCGGGTCGTCCGCGAGCTCGCCCACCCCACCGCCGACGAGATCCTGGCGGCCATGGGCGCCCTCGAGGAGCGGTGATGGCGGCCAGGCACGC
>NZ_JAALDT010000331.1:0-3727 GCF_014144995.1 Dietzia sp. DQ11-71
GCCGACCCGGTGCGCACCGGCAGGGGGGATGACGACGGGAGTCGCGGCTTCCTCGAATTGCGACTTCTGCACCGTGTCGTTTCCCCTCTGCGTTCGCGCCGTGATCTTTTCGTGATGAACGTCGTCCAACGTAACGGATCGGCAACGGTGCCGCAAGGTTGTCGGCGGCGCGTGAGGGAGGGGTGCGTCACACCGGTGTGACTCGTGGTGCCCGAGGGGCTCCGGGGTGCCCATGTGTGGGGTGTGACGGTTCGGACTGCCGTCCGGTGTGATCCAATACACACAGCTACCCCCAGTGTGCGACGGGGGACACACCACGCGCCTAGGATGAGGCAGGACTCGGCTTTCAACAGGGCCGGGCGAATCTACCCACGTCAAGATGGTGAGCTGATGGATCTCTTTGAATACCAGGCAAAGGCTCTTTTCGCGAAGCATGACGTGCCCACCACCCCGGGGCGCGTCGCGGACACCGCGGAAGAGGCCGAGAAGGTTGCGGCCGAGATCGGCAAGCCTGTCGTCGTCAAGGCGCAGGTCAAGGTCGGAGGCCGTGGCAAGGCCGGCGGCGTGAAGCTGGCGGAGGATGCCAAGGAGGCCCGCGCCCGGGCCGAGGACATCCTGGGCCTGGACATCAAGGGCCACATCGTCAAGAACCTGCTGGTCGCCGAGGCCAGCGACATCGCGGAAGAGTACTACATCTCCTTCCTGGTCGATCGGTCGAACCGCAACTACCTGGCCATGTGCTCGGTCGAGGGCGGCGTCGAGATCGAGCAGGTCGCCGAGGAGTCCCCGGACCGCCTCGCCCGGATCAACATCGACCCCACGGTCGGTGTCGACGAGGCCAAGGCCCGCGAGATCGCGAAGGCCGGCCACCTGCCGGAGGAGGTGCTGGACGCCGCTGCGGTGACCATCGCCAAGCTGTACGACGTCTTCATCAACGAGGACGCCACGCTGGTCGAGGTGAACCCGCTCGTCCGTACGCCGAATGACGAGATCCTCGCCCTCGACGGCAAGGTCACCCTGGACGAGAACGCCGAGTTCCGTCACAAGGAGACCTTCGCCGACTTCGCCGACGCGGGCACCACGGATCCGCTCGAGCAGAAGGCCGCGGAGAACGACCTCAACTACGTCAAGCTGGACGGACAGGTCGGCATCATCGGCAACGGCGCCGGTCTGGTCATGTCGACCCTCGACGTCGTCGCCTACGCGGGCGAGAACCACGGCGGCGTCAAGCCCGCCAACTTCCTCGACATCGGCGGCGGTGCCTCTGCCGAGGTCATGGCCAACGGTCTCGACGTCATCCTCAATGACGAGCAGGTCAAGAGCGTGTTCGTCAACGTCTTCGGCGGCATCACCGCGTGTGACGCGGTCGCGAACGGCATCGTCAAGGCCCTGGAGATCCTGGGCGACGAGGCCAACAAGCCCCTCGTGGTCCGGCTCGACGGCAACAACGTCGAGGAGGGTCGCAAGATCCTCGCCGAGGCGAACCACCCGCTCGTGACCCTGGCCGACAACATGGACTCCGGCGCCGACAAGGCCGCCGAGCTGGCCGCCAAGTAAGAAGCTAAAGGACCTTACACACATGTCGATTTTCCTCAACAAGGACAACAAGGTCATCGTCCAGGGCATCACCGGCGGCGAGGGCAGCAAGCACACCGCCCGCATGCTCGCGGCCGGTACCCAGATCGTCGGCGGCGTCAACGCCCGCAAGGCCGGCACGACGGTGTCCCACAAGGACGCCGACGGTAACGACGTCGAGCTGCCCGTGTTCGGTTCCGTGAAGGAGGCCATGGAGGCCACCGGCGCCGACACGACGATTCTGTTCGTCCCGCCGCCGTTCACCAAGGACGCGATCATCGAGGCCGTGGACGCGGAGATCGGGCTCGCCGTGGTCATCACCGAGGGCGCCCCGGTGCTGGACACCGCCACCGCGTGGAACTACAACGTCGCCAAGGGCGGCAAGACCCGCATCATCGGCCCCAACTGCCCGGGCATCATCACGCCGGGCGAGTCGCTGGTCGGTATCACCCCGGCCAACATCGCGGGCAAGGGGCCGGTCGGTCTGGTGTCCAAGTCGGGCACCCTGACCTACCAGATGATGTACGAGCTGGCCGACTACGGTTTCTCGACCGCCATCGGCATCGGTGGCGACCCGATCGTCGGCACCACGCACATCGACTGCATCGAGGCCTTCGAGAACGACCCGGAGACCAAGGTCATCGTCATGATCGGCGAGATCGGCGGCGACGCCGAGGAGCGTGCGGCCGAGTACATCAAGGCCAACGTCACCAAGCCGGTCGTCGGCTACGTGGCCGGCTTCACCGCCCCCGAGGGCAAGACGATGGGCCATGCCGGCGCCATCGTCTCCGGCTCCGCGGGTACCGCGCAGGCCAAGAAGGAGGCCCTGGAGGCCGCGGGCGTCAAGGTCGGCAAGACGCCGTCCGAGACCGCGCAGCTGGCCAAGGATCTTCTCGACGCCATGTGATCCGCCCGCGGTGGCCCTCCCGGCCACCGCGAGTGAGCAGGCCCCAGCGACCCCCGTCATCCCCGGATGGCGGGGGTCGCGGCGTGCCGGGGGTGCCCCGCGCCGGCGGGTATCTACGGTTGTCAGAGTGAGTCCCCCACGCGTCATCCGGCCCGCTGCGAGACGGTCGCCCGCGGGTGCCCGCTCGTTGTTGTGGACGGCGGCCGCCGCGGCGCTGCCCGTCATCGTCTCCGTATTGGTGCTGGCGGCGCTCACCCTGGCGGTTCTGGTGTTCGCCGCCGACGGATTCGACTCGCTGTTCGCGGTGGTCGCGGTGGAGTGGCTGGTGGTCAACCGGGTGCCGCTGACCGTGGACCGGGTCGAGCTGGGGTTCCTGCCGTTGTTGCCCGCGCTGATCTATGTGGCGGTCCTGGCCCGGCAGACCCGTGCGGTGCTGGCGGACGTCGAGCAGCCGGGCCCGCGCGAGGCGGGTGCGGCGATGGCCGGTGTGACGCTGGCGGGGCTGTTGCTGACCGGGCTGGCGACGCTGCTGGTCGGGTCGGCCGCCTCGGATTTCGCGGTGCGCGAGTCGGCCCTGCCGACGGCGTTGCTGTGGACCGCGGGTGTGGGGATCGTGGGTTCGGGGCTGGGGGTGTGGCTGTACTTCCGTCGCGACCTGCGCGAGATACTGCCGCTGTGGGTGCGCGGGGGGATCCACCTGGGCGCCGCGTTCGTCGCCGCGACGTGGGCCGTCGCGACACTGCTGGTGCTGGTCGGACTGGTGATGGCGTGGGAGCCGGTGGGGTCGGTCCTGGAGATCGGCAAGGGCGTCGTGGGCACGGCCGCACTCACTGGCATCTCGGTGGCGTACCTGCCCAACGTGGTCATGACCGGGGCCGCGCTCATGGTCGGCGGGGAGGCGCACCTGGGCGAGGCCTCGTACAGCGTGTTCGCGGTGTCCCGGGGGCCGATGCCTGAGGTGCCGCTGGCGGCCGTCCTGCCCACCACCAACCCGCACTGGGTCGTGCAGGGCCTGTTGCTCGTGACGGTGTTCGTGGCGGCCGGGCTCGCGAGGTCGGTCGCGCACTGGTTCCGCACGACGGGGGACGCCGTCAAGGCGACCTGGTTGGCCGCGGGGATCGTGGCCCTGGTGATCGCGGTGAGCCCGGTCATCGCGGGCGGTCGGCTGGGGATGCTCGGCACGGTCGGGACGGGCTCGCTCATCGCGGCGTCGATGGCCCTGGTGCTGTTCGGCATCATCGGGTC
>NZ_JAALDT010000332.1:0-2720 GCF_014144995.1 Dietzia sp. DQ11-71
GGTGGTGGACTTCGCGCTGCGCCGCCGCGGCGTCCTGGGGGGCCTGCGCGAGGGCGCGCTCTCGCTGCGCGAGGTGTGCGACGCGGACGTCTACCTCCTGCGGGCCGCCGGTTTCCACGGCGTGGAGACGGAGACGGTCTGCCCGGTGTGCCGCAAGGAGAACCTCACGGAGGTCTCCTGGGTGTTCGGCGACGACCTCGGTCCGGCGTCCGGGTCGGCCCGCGGTCGGGACGAGATAGAGCACCTCGCCCTGACCCACGACGAGTTCACCGTCCACGTGGTGGAGGTGTGCCGCAGCTGCTCCTGGAACCACCTGATCCTCTCCTACGAGGTGGGGCTCACCCCGGGTGCCGGAAAGCGCGTGCGACGAGCGGCGCGAGAGCTCCGCCGACACAGCTGACGCCCGCCCGGAGTGCCCGACGCGGGTTCCGGAGTACAGAATCGGTCGCGATTTCGTACACAATGGTCGCCAGAGCACCGCAACCGGGGGACTCCCGGGCCAGACGGGTCGGCTCGCAGGAGGGTAGAACATGTCGCAGAATGGCAGGACGAACCGGTCCGCCGACGAGGGCCGGAGCTCCAGCTCGGACCGGCGCGGCTGGGCCCGTCGCCATCCGATCTGGACGACGGTGATCCTCCTCGCCGTCGTCGTCCTCGTGATCCCCCTGGCCATCGCGGGGGTGATGTACAACCGCACCGAGATCCCCAGCCCCGGCAGCGTCCGCACCGAACAGATCTCCGAGATCTACTCCAGTGACGGCACCACGATGATCGGCCGGATCGTGCCCCCGGAGGGCAACCGCACGCTCATCGAGCTCGACGCGATCCCCGTCCACGTGCGCAACGCGGTGATCGCCGCCGAGGACCGCAGTTTCTACACCAACGAGGGGTACGACCCCACCGGCATCGGTCGCGCGGTGATCGGGCAGATCACCGGCGAGGCCGGTGCGGGCGGTGGCTCGACCATCACCCAGCAGTACGTCAAGAACACGATGGTCGGTGACGCCCCCACGTACCAACGCAAGGCCAAGGAGATCGTCATCGCGGCCAAGATGACGAACGAGTGGTCCAAGGACCAGATCCTCGAGGCCTACCTCAACACCATCTACTTCGGCCGCGGCGCCTACGGCATCGCCGCCGCGTCCACCGCCTACTTCAACAAGCCGGTCGAGGCGCTCACGATCGAGGAGGGTGCGCTGCTCGCCGGCGTCATCCAGTCGCCGTCCGCGCTCGACCCGCTCAACAACCGGGCCGCGGCGGAGGGCCGCTGGAACTACGTCATGGACGGGATGCGGGAGATGGGCGCGATCGACGCCCAGCAGCGCGGCAATGCGGCGTTCCCGCAGGTCGTCGAGGACCCGCAGGCGATCGAGCAGAACGTCGGCGACCCGAGTAACGGACCCATCCGCCGTCAGGTGCTGGGCGAGCTCGCGGCCGCCGGGATCGACGAGCAGATGCTCAACACCCGGGGGCTGAAGATCACCACGACGATCGACCCCCAGACCCAGTCGGCGGTCGTCGACGCCGCCCGGTCGAACATGCAGGGCGAGAGGCCGGAGAACCGGACCGCCATCGTGTCGATCAATCCCAAGACGGGCGGCGTGATCGGGTACTACGGCGGCGAGGAGGCCGAGGGCTGGGACTACGCCAACGCCCCCCTGCAGACCGGTTCGACGTTCAAGATCTTCGGCGTCGCCGCCGCCCTCGACCAAGGCATCGGCCTGGGGACCCAGATCTCGTCCGCGCCCGTGACCACGGGCAACGTCACGGTCACCAACGTCGACGGCCGGTCCTGTGGCTCGTGCTCCATCTCCCAGGCGTTGCTGCTGTCGCTCAACACCTCGTTCATCCGGCTCCAGCGCATGCTGGACAACGGGGCCAACGACGTCCGCGACATGGCCCACCGCACCGGCATCCCCAAGCAGATCCCGGGTCTACCGTGGGAGACGCTGAGCGAGCAGGGCGAGGATCCCTACGACGGCCTCATCCTGGGCCAGTACCCGATCCGCGTGCGGGACATGGCGACCGGCCTGGCGACCTTCGCCGCAGAGGGCGTCCACCGGCCGACCCACTTCATCGAGCGGGTCGAGACCGCCGACGGCGAGGTGCTGCTGGACAACTCCTCGATCGAGGGCGAGGAGGTGGTCGACCCCGACGTCGCCAACAACCTCACCTCCGCGATGCAGCCCATCGCCGCCTATTCGAACGGTCACTCGCTGGCCGGCGGGCGGCCCTCGGCCTCGAAATCGGGCACCACCCAGCTCGGCGAGACCGGGTACAACAAGGACGCCTGGTTCGTCGGCTACACCCCGTCGATCGCGACGGCCGTCTGGGTGGGGACCGACGACAACCAGCCGCTGCTCAACGCCTGGGGCGGCACCATGTACGGCGCGTCGCTGCCCGCCGACATCTGGAAGTCCACGATGGACGGCGCCCTGTCCGGCACGGAATGGGAGAGCTTCCCCGAGCCCGGGTACATCGGCGGCCAGGCCGGCGCCTCCCAGGGGCAGTCCTACGGGAGCGGTTCGGGCACCACGGGCGGGACCGGTACCGGTGCCGGCACCGATGACTACGTCCCCCAGGCCAGTCAGGCCCCGGCCCCGGTCCAGCCCGCGCCGGCGCCGCAGGCTCCCGGCCCGCTCACGCTCCAGGTCCCCGGACTGCCGGAGATCGTCATCCCGGGCGCCGGTGCGCCGGCACCCGCACCCGCCCCGGCGCCC
>NZ_JAALDT010000333.1:0-2659 GCF_014144995.1 Dietzia sp. DQ11-71
GCGCCGTCCTCCCCGGCCGCCGAGGACCGCACCGCGACGAGGGTCGCGCCCGCGTCGGCCATACGCCGGTACCACCGGGCGGCGGTGTCGGCTGGGACGGTGGTGTGGGCTGGGACGGTGGTGTCGGACGGAGTGTCGACGACGACGAGGTCGCCCCCCGCGTCGGCGATGACGAACCCCGGCGGTACGTCCAGGCCCAGTCGGATGAGCTCGGCCAGACCTGCGGCTTTACCGCCGTAGCTGTCGTCGGTGACCTGCTCGAACTCGACGGTGTTCATGGCCGGCCCGCCAACTCGTCGACGATCTGCGCGAGCGCATCGGTGGCGATCGGCCCGGTCTGGTACAGGCACACGCGGTCGCCGACGCCGTTCACGCGGTCGCGGACGTGGGCGGCGACCTCGGCCGGGGAACCGCACGCGGCGATCGTGTGCAGGATCTCGTCGCTGATGAGCGAGGTCATCTCCTGCCACCGCCCCTGCTTGCTCATGGCGTTCAGCTCGGGCTGCAGATCGCCCCAGCCGTGGGCGTCCAACACCGGTTTGTAGGCGGGCGTCGAGCCGTAGAACGCCAACAGGCGGCGGGTGGACATGTGGTCGTCGTCGTCGCTCCTGTCGTCCGTCACGGACACGATCACCTCGGGCACCACCTCGAACTCCTCCTCGCTCCGCCCGGCGGCCGCCAGGCCCGCCCGAACCCTTGGCATCGTGTGCTCGTGGAGGAACCGGGTGGTGCCGAACGGCATCACGAGCAGCCCGTCGGCGGCCTCGGCGGCCGCGCGCGTCAGTCGCGGGCCGAGCGCACCGAGGTAGATGGGCGGCGGGCCGTACGGGGTGGGCGGCGGCACGAACGTGGGGGTCATGAGGGTGTGGCGGTAGAACTCGCCGCGGAAGTCCAGTCGCTCGCCCGTGGCCCATGTATGGAAGATCGCCCGCAGGGCGCCCACGAGGTCCTTCATCCGCTCGACGGGCAGGTCGAATTCGGTGCCGTAGCGCTTCTCGATCTGCGCCCGGATCTGCGTGCCCAGGCCCAGGACGAACCGTCCCTCGCTGAGCGTCTGCAGGTCGTGCGCCTGGTGCGCGAGCTGGATGGGGTTGCGGGGAAAGGCGATCGCCACGTTGGACATCAGGTCCAGGCCGCCGACCTGCGAGGCCAACACGAGCGGGGTGAACACGTCGTGCGGGCCCTCGAAGGTGAACACCCCGGACGCGCCCGCCTCCCTGAGCTCCTCGGCGCGCCGGACCGCGTCGGTCGGGCTGAACAGGGCGGTCATGACCTTCATGCGCGCGCCCCAGCGTCCGCGCCGTCGGTCCAGTCCGAGAACCCCGAGGGGTGATGCGGGCCGATCACCCCGTGCTCGAACAGACCCGCGCCCTCGCGTCGGGTGCCGTCGGCCTCGGTGCACACGGCGTGGCCCACGTGGTCGATGAGGCTGAACGCCGCCCCGGCCATGACTTGCGGGTCCGTCAGATCGAAGGTCACGCGGTCGGTGAAGTTCTCGCCCTTCCAGCTGCCGTGGGCCCACGTGGAGTCGCCGCCGTAGCCGGAGCCGAACGCGATCGGGGCGTACAGCCGGGACTCCACCTCGAGCCGGATCTGCTCGCCCGCGCGGTTCATGAACTCCACCCGCACGCCCGTCGGGATCCGGGTGCCGGGCGTGTACTCGACCGCCACGCGCACGCCGTCGAGTTGCTCGACCCGGCCGTCGGCCCAGCGGCGGGTGCAGTCGTAGAGGCTGCGGTGGCCGTCCGGGTCCTCCTGCAGGATGAGGAACAGTTGGAAATCGTCGAACGCCAGCGGGAGATACAGCCACCACATGCCCCGGAACGCCGTGTCGGGCCTGCCGGCCGGTTCGGCCTCGCCCACCGGGCGGATACCCCACGAGCGGTCCCGGGCGGCGACCGACGAGGAGTGGGTGACCTCCATCTTGTCGTCGTCGACCTCGATCCACCCCTCCCACGAGCCGACCTGCGCGAACCGGCTGGCCTGGAGCGTCACCCGCCGGTCGGTGAGCATGGAGTGCGGGTCCTCCAGCGCGGCGGGGAACAGGCCGCGCCACGTCAGGTCCGCGGCGATGCCCTCCGTTCGCTCGAGGGTCAGCCGGATCTCCCGCAACGGCTCGATCACCTCCAGCCGGTACCCGCCGACGTGGGGGTTGAGGCGGTCGTCGTCGATGGCGTCGCTCATCCGCACCGCGGTCTGCGTGTCGCCGCGGCGGACCACGAAGTACGCGTCCTTCACACCCAGGCGCGGGTAGTAGCCGATCCCGGTGAGCACCATGAAGCGGCCCTCGCGGTCCAGCACGTTGAAGTAGGAGCGGTCGTAGAAGTTGCGGTCCGAGGTGGCCGGCCACGTCAGGGGCGCGGGCGTCTGGTGGATGGGGAACTCGTCGAGCGGGCTCAGGTGCACGGGGCTCTCCCTGGGGTGCTGGGTGGCGGCGTCTCGCGGTCTCGCGTCGGCGGCGGGAATACGATGTGCGGCGTATCGGAACTAGGGTGAGACCATGACAGCAGACGGCGACACCGCGCGCGGCGGATCGGCGAAGTCCGCGCCCGGGCGGCCGCGCGACGGCCGGATCGACGCCGCGATCATCACCGCCACCCGCGAGCTCATCCTCGAGACGGGCTACCCGGCGCTGACGCTGTCCGCCATCGCGGCGCGC